>JAFEBB010000023.1 GCA_018266075.1 Deltaproteobacteria bacterium
CATCGAGCACGCCGAGGCGTTCATCGAGCACGCCGAGGCGTTCATCGAGCACGCCCAGGCGTGGAGCGAGCACGCCGAGGCGTTCATCGAGTATGCCCAGGCGTTCATCGAGTATGCCGAGGCGTTCATCGAGTACGCCCAGGCTTGGGGCGAGCACGCCGAGGCGTTCATCGAGCACGCCGAGGCGTTCATCGAGTATGCCCCGGCGTGCATCGAAGACGCCCAGGAGACCAAGGACTTCGCCCAGGAGCGGGCGCGAGACCCTCAGGGCACCAGAAGGTGCAGCGAGTAGTAGTAGCTGTCCACGTACGTCTGCAGCGACGCGTACAGCGCCTGCGCCAGCGACACCTTCTGCCCGAACGCGGTCATGGGCATGGCGAACGCGGTGCCGCCGAGCATCAGCAAGATCGCGAAAGTAATCGTCGAGTACTCCACCATCGCCTGGCCGCGCTCGTCGCGCAGGAGCTTGCGGAAGCGGCGGTTCATGGACCGGTCTCCTCGAACACCTGGCTCGACCACGTGGCCATCACCACCGTCTGCTTCTTCGCGTCGTCGCGGCGCAGGTTGAACGACCACGACGCATTGCTCGAGGCCAGCGCCAGCTCGTTGGGCCCCGCACCCGCGCGCGGCTTGAAGCCCTGCTTGCCCAGCTCCGCCGTGTAGAACGCGGCGACCTTCTCCGGCACATCGCTGGTGGCGAAGGTGACCATCACCCGGTTCTTCTCGCCGTCCTTGGCGAAGAGGGAGTGCGGCGCGAGCGCGCCCGCGTAGGGCGGCAGCCCGCCGAACTGGTCGTTCAGCGCCCTCTCCACGTTGTCGCGCAGGCCCTGCATGTCGGCGAGCGCGAGGATCACCGTGGTGAGGTTGTGCTCCGTGTCGCGCATGGCGATGACGGAGAGATCCACGCCCAGCGCGTCGTCGAACGCGGTGATGCTCGGGTAGGCGAAGTGCACCATCAGGTCGCCGTCGCCCATGGTGGGCAGGTGCAGCTGCTCGAAGACGTCCTCGTAGTAGGCCAGCACCTTCTTCGGATCGTCCGGGGTGGTGAAGCTCTGGATGTTCATGGGCACGCCGTGCGCGACCATGGTGTCGCCCACGCGCGTGGGCGGCGCCGCGCCGGGATAGCCGGGCAGCCGCGCCGCGAGCGCGTCCTGGCCGGTGCGCACTGGCTTGAGCTTCACCGCGTCGGCGGGCGTGGCGGGCGTGGCCGCGGGCGCAGCCTCCTC
Organism: Deltaproteobacteria bacterium; assembly: GCA_018266075.1. Lineage (GTDB taxonomy): Bacteria > Myxococcota > Myxococcia > Myxococcales > SZAS-1 > SZAS-1. The sequence continues at coordinate 1,227 of JAFEBB010000023.1, forward strand.
GGCGGCAGCGGCGCCGGCGAAGAGCAGGGTGCAGAGCGCGATGGCGGCCCGGGTTCGCATCAGTCGGCGGGGTAGTCCTGGCGCGCCAGGTAGTGGTTGTTGGTGCGCTGCCCGAAGACCGTCTTGTCCATGTCGCTGTGCTGGTTGTGCTCGTCATGCCAGGGGCCGCCGGTGTGCGGGTTGCCCGGGCCGCCGAGCGGGCCGCCCTGGCCGTGGGCGCTCTCGGTCTGGTTGTAGCTGCCCTGGCCATCGACCTCGTACGTGAGGCGGAAGTTGGGGGTGCTGCCCAGGTCCTGGGGAATCTGGGTCACCGCGCCCATGGCCATGAGGATGGCGCCGTTGCCCATGTTCTTGAAGAACTGGTTGCCCACGGCGAAGTAGCCCTTGTTCCCACCGGAGCTGCCGATGGAGAGCTTGTTGGCCTTGCCGTCGTCGAGCCCCCAGTCGTCCAGCATGATGGAGAAGCCGATGTTGCTGCCGCTGCCGTTGCCGCAGCCGGTGATGCCCGGGCCCGCGCCGCACATCTTGAACGTGCGCCGGTTGGCCGGGAAGAGATCCGCGTGCGCGTGGTCCTGCATGAACTGGGTGGGCACGCCCACGGTGTCGATCTCCACCGTGGAGTTGCAGGTCACCCAGGTGTTCTGAGGCAACAGGCTCGCGCCGCCGTTGGGGATGGACGGCGTGCCGCCCGGCGACTGGCCCGAGCCACCGCTCGGCTTGCACGTCACCTGGAGGTTCGAAGGATGCGCGACGACCGAGGCCTGGTAGGTGTTGGCACCGGGATCGTAGGAGTCGAACGACGTCGCCAGCTCCGAGCTCACGTTGGTGCCGGAGCTGTTGGCGGCGCCGCTGAGCCGCGAGCTGGCGCTGCCGCCCTCGTAGGCGTGAACGAGGTGCGCGGTGGCGTCGAAGGCGGGCTCGATGGAGGCCTCCTCGGCCACCACGGCGAAGTGCATCGCGTCGCTGAACCAGATGCCGTAGAGCACCACCGGTACCAGCACCAGCGTGGCCACCGCGAACTCGGTGAGGGAGCCGCCACGCTCGTCGCGCAGGTGCCGCCGCATCGCCTGGAACGAGTTGGGAGCGATCATTTGATCCCCATCGCGTTGGCGACCTTGAGGTCATCGCCGCTCAGGACCTGGCTCGTGTTGGGCGCGGGCTTCTTGGTGTCCTGGCCGTTGGCGTCGGGGCTGCCGGTGGGGTCTTCCAGCTTGGCGCGCCAGAAGGGGTTCCAGAGGTTCGGCACCTCGGCCCAGTGATCCGGGTTGTGGTAGTAGGTCAGGCCCGCGCTGAACGCGCCGAGCTGCGGCCAGACGGTGGAGTCGTAGCCCATGCTGGCCAGGTTGTGCTGGGCGTCGGCCTTGTTCTGGTTGCCGTAGGCGTCGGTGCCGGCCTCGTTGGTGAGCAGCGAGCCGCCGATCTTTCCGTACGAGATGTCCCACGCCTGCTTCTGGCCGGAGCTCTCGTCGAGCTCGATGGTGCTGAAGGTGTAGGGCTGGTTCCAGAGGATCTGCTGGGCCGACTGCTTGTCCATCTTCTGGTCCTTGTCGAGCTTGAACCGGAAGAAGCCGCCGGCGGTGATGCCCTGGTCGGCGCAGGCGCCGCCCAGCTGGGCCACGCCGTTGGCGCTGGGCCAGGTGTACTGGATGTTCTGGCTGGGGCCGCTGGTGTCCTTGTCGCCGTAGCCGTCGTAGGCGGCGGAGAACGAGTCGTTGTGGCAGCCCTTGGGGCCCTCGTAGCGGGTGTTGCTCTCGTAGCTCTCGCTGCGGCTGCCGTAGCTCACCGGCTCGCAGGCCTCGCAGATCATGAGCACGCTGGTGCCGCCCTTGTTGATGGCGGAGAGGCCCACCCGGCCGCCTTCGCCCTTGGCCGCGCCGCTGTTGTACTGGTGCGCCGTGCCGGTGTTCACCTGCACCACCTGGCTCACGCTGTTCTCCTTGGTGACCATCGCGCCGCCGCTGTTGCTGGGCATGGGGCTGATGGCGATGCCGTCGCAGCTGGCGGCGTCCTCCATCTGCTCCATGAAGCCCTCCATCCACGGCAGGCCGGGCACGAAGTTGGAGTGCTTGAGGATCCAGTCGGTGCGCGTGCCGGTGAGGATCTCGTGGTAGCTGTCCCAGTCTTCCTTGACGGGATCCGTCTCCACGGCGTCGGTGAAGTTGGTCTTGTTGCCCTGGGCCGAGGGCGAGCCCGAGCGCGAGGGCGACGAGGCGCGCATGCGGTCGTCGATGGCCTTGGCGCTCTTGTCGGCGAAGGTCTGGTTCGCCGCCATGTTCTGGTAGTCGGTGAAGGCCGTCTTGCCGGCCTGGAAGTTCTGCACGGCGCCCACGACGTAGGCCACGTCGAGCATGTGCAGCGCGGTGTGCAGCGACTGCCCGTTCACGTGCCAGATCTTGTGGACCTGGTCGTACTTGTCCTTCCACATGTTCTTGATCTTGCGGGCCTGGTTCAGCGACTGGCAGGCCTGGCAGCAGCACGAGCAGTACGGGTTGCAGAACGCGCACTGGATTCCGTAGACCGCCTCGGGGCCGCTCATCTGGTCCGACTGCGCCTTGAGCGTGCCTTCCCAGTACTGCAAATAACTCTCGTGGCCGACGACGGAGAGCGCCGACACGTACTCGCTCACCATCGCGCGGTTCGCCCAGGCCATCACGTTCATGGCGCGCGCTTGCGAGACGGCGAGGCCGTAGGCGGTCGCGTCGGCCGTGGCCTGCGCCTTGATCTTGTCGCGCACGCGCACGCCCACGGAGACGCTGAAGAGCGTGATCAGCGCCAGCGCCAGCATGGTGATGGCGTAGAGGGCGATGGTCTGCCCGCCCTGGCGCGTGTCGACGAGGCGCTTCATTGGCAGCCTCCCTGCGTCTTCGCTGCCTGCGAGAACATGCGGAAGCTCCACGACGCCTGGAGCGGCACCACGTAGATGCCCTGGTTGTAGTAGTTCTTCGCGATGACCACGTCGGGCCCGCTCGACCGGCTCGGCGGCTGGGTGGTCTCCTTGGTCGGGTTGATCGCGTCGACGGTGCCCGCCCACTGCTCCAGCCCGCGCTCCGCGAGGAAGTACTTGGCGATGAGCCGGTCCGCGAAGGGGATGCGCAGCTGGTAGAAGTAGTGCAGCCGAAGGTGGATCTTCTCGGGCTGCTCGTTCGGCTGGAGCGGCTTGTCGAACGGCGTGACTTTGTTCTCGATCTTGTACTCGGTGTAGACCACCGGCAGGCCCGTCTGCGGGTCCTTGTTGAAGCTCGGCGAGGGCGCGTACTTGTTGAAGGTCTTGGTCCAGGTGTCCACGTTGTCGGCCCGGCCGAGCGAGGGCACCAGCGCCGCCACTTCCGCGCGCGAGATGATCGGGCACTCCGCGCGCCCGACGGACGCCGCCCGCGCGCCCTTGTACGCCGCGTAATCGGTGAGCATGCGCGCCTGCTGCATCATCGACATCTGCAGCGCGCCGAGGATCACGAAGAGGCTCATCGGCAGCGCAATGGCCGACTCCACCGCGGCCTGGCCGCGCTGGCTCTTCAGGCTGGCCCCATTTGGAGTGTGCATCCCCGGTCCCTGCCGTAAGCCAAGACGATTCTGCACCTGCTTGGGTACGACGCCGCACCTTATTGTCGGTCGCGATGTGACGCCGGTCGCATCGGTCAGCTGGACCGCTTGGATCAGCCCGGATCTTCAAGGGGTTGAATGGCGAGGGGCTGTCCCGGCACCCACCCGCGCCGCCCCGGGGCGGATTCGCGCGCGCGGCCAGAGTCTGGTAGATGGCGCTCTTGGGGCGAAATCGGTCCCGAAATTTTTGAGGTTACATGGCTGAGCCAACCGTCGAGGTCGTCGAGAGCGAGGAGTTCCAGCTCGACCTCCGCCAGTACGTGGACACGGTGCTGCGCCGCCGCTGGGCGGTGGCCGCGTTCTTCGTGGTCTCCGTGACGGTGGTGACGCTCTTCACCCTGCGCCAGCCGAAGATCTACCAGGCGACCGCAACGATCGTCGTCGAGTCGCAGGCGCCGCAGGTGCTCGGGCAGCAAGTCCAGGACGTGGTCGACGTCGGCAGCGGCGCGGCGTGGATGAGCAAGGAGTACTACGAGACCCAGTTCAACATCATGCGCTCGCGCAGCCTGGCGGAGAAGGTTTCGGCCACGCTGGGGCTCGATCACGACGACGCCTTCCTCGGCCTCGACGCCATCCAGGATCCGGCGCTCCGCGAGCAGTATCGCAAGAGCGCGGATCCCGCGGGCATGGTGCAGGGCGGGGTGAGCGCGGAGACCATGCGCGAGTCGCGCGTCGTCAGCGTCCACTTCACAGACCGCGATCCCGCCCGGGCGGCGCGTATCTGCAACGCCATCGTTGACGCGTACGTGCAGCAGAACGTGGACCGCAAGGTGGAAGTCAGCCGCTCGGCCGCCACCTGGCTGCAGGACCAGCTCAAGGGCTTGCAGGACCAGCTCCGCGCCAGCGAGCTCACGCTCTACACGTACAAGCGCGACAACGACCTGGTCGACTCGACCTTCGAGAACAAGCAGACGCTCTCGCAGCAGAAGCTCGCATCGATTGAAGGCGCGCTCTCCAACGTGCAGCAGCACCGCGCGGAGCTCGAGGCCAAGGAGCAGGCCATCCAGGCGGCGCAGAAGAGCAGCGATCCGTTGGCGATGGAGTCGCTGCCCGAGGTGGCCAAGAGCGCCGAGGTGATCGCCCTGCGGGGCAAGCTGCTCGAGGCCCAGGTGGAGGAGCAGCAGCTCGAGGTGAAGTACGGCCCCGACTTCCCCAAGCTCATCGAGGCCAAGGATCGCGTCGCGAGCCTGAAGGAGGCGCTCTCGAAGGAGCAGAAGCGCGTCGTGAACGCGTCGCTCAACGACTACAAGATCGTCACCGCCACCGAGAGCAACCTCATCAAGCTGCTGGAGGGCGCGAAGCGGGAGTCCTTCGACGTCAACAAGAAGGAGATGGACTACAAGCGCCTCGCCCGCGAAGAGGAGAACAACCAGCGGCTCTACGAGCTGGTGCTCAAGCGCCTCAAGGAGATCGATCTCTCGGGCATCAACACCGCGAACAACGTCTACAAGCTCGACGCCGCGCTGGTGCCGGGCGCGCCCATCAAGCCGCGCATCCCCTCGAACATCGCCCTGGGCGCGCTGCTCGGTCTGCTCGGCGGGCTCGCGCTGGCGTTCTTCCTCGAGTACCAGGACTCCACCATCGCCACGCAGGAGGAGGTGGAGCGGGTGCTGGGCGTGTCGATGCTCGGCCTGCTCCCGACCATCAAGGCCGGCCCCAACGCGGACTCCACCACGCGCGACCTGTTCGTGCAGCAATCGCCCAAGTCGAGCGTGGCCGAGTGCAGCCGCATCATCCGCACCAACCTGAACTTCCTGGGCACGGAGCGGCCGCTCAAGCGCATCCTGGTCACGAGCGCCGGTCCGCAAGAGGGCAAGACCACGTCGCTGGTGTCGGTGGGCATCACCATGGCCCAGAGCGGCCAGAAGACGCTCCTCATCGACACCGACCTGCGCCGCCCGCGCCTGCACCGCAGCTTCAAGCTCTCCAACGAGCGCGGCCTGACCACGCTCATCGCCGAGGGCGGCAAGGCCGTGTCGCTGGTGCAGCAGAGCGAGGTGCCCAACCTCTACGTGCTCACCGCCGGCCCGATCCCGCCGAACCCCGCGGAGCTGCTGCACACCGACCGCTTCCAGGAGATCCTCAAGGAGCTCGAGGGTGAGTTCGATCGCGTGATGCTCGACTCGCCGCCGGTGGGCGCGGTGAGCGACGCGCTGGTGCTCTCGGGCTACGTGGACGGCGTGGTGCTGGTGCTCAAGGCCTTCCAGAGCGACCGCTCGCTGTGCCGCCAGACCCTGCGCGCCCTGCGCGACGTGCGCGCGAAGGTCCTGGGCGCCGTGCTGAACAACGTCGACCTCGACAAGAAGCAGTACGGCTACTACCAGGGCTACTACTACGGCTACGGCAAGTATTATGGCGACGGACACGGTCCGGGCCGGCCGAACCGGGCGTAGCAGGGGACACCACATGAATCGCGTGGCACTGGGCGCGCTCGCGCTCGCGGCGTTCGCTTGGCTCGGCTGCGGCCACACCTGCGCGCCCGACAACTGCAGCGGCTGCTGCGACGCCGCCGGCGTCTGCCAGCCCGGAACCCAGGCGGCGGACTGCGGCACGCTCGGCAACAGCTGCGTCACCTGCGGCGCCGGCCAGACGTGCAACATCGTCGGCGTGTGCACCTCGCCGGGCGGCAACTCGGGCAACGGCACCAACGGCTCGGGTAACAACACCACCAGCGGCTCGGGCAACACGACCGGGACCGCGACGGGCGGCACCACCGGCACGTCGGCGACCAACGGGACGACCAACGTCAGCACGGGTACGAGCGCGACCAACGGCACGACCAACGTGGGCACCAGCGCGACCAACGGCACGACTGGCACCAGCGCGACCACGAGCAACACCACCACCGGGACCACGGGCTTCACCACCGGCACCACCGGCACCAGCACGACGGGCTCCACCACCTCGGGGGGCAACTCGGTCACCGGCGACGTGTCGTTCGTGGTGCGCGGCGCACTCGGCGAGTACCAGGCGGGCTTCGTGGCCTGGGCGCTCGCGGATTCGAACCTCACCTGCCCCATGCTCTACGGCGACGCGGGGCTCAACGCGCGGGTGGTGGTGGGCATCACCCTGGCCAGCGCTCCGGGCACGTACTCCCTGAACGACGGCGGCGCCGTCCTCGAGGAAGGCCAGGTCATCGCCAGCAGCATCAGCAATCCCTACACGGCCTACGCGGGTTACGTGGACTACTCCCAGGTCTCGAGCACCGGCATCGTGGGCACCTACTCCTCGCAGATGGCCCAGGACGGCGGCGGCACCATCCAGATCTCCGGCAGCTTCGACGTCGCGATCTGCCCCGTGGGCCCCTGAGCCCCAAAGGCCTGCTGGAAGATCGCCGCAGATCTCGGCCCACCTTCTCAAGCGACCGACCGATGTGTTAGCGATGCGATGCCCGCGGGCGGCCCAGGTGCCGGACGCGTCGCGCGCCCCCAAGGAGGAGGGAACGGGCGCGCGGCAGTCCTTCGGAGGCGCACCGTGCCCGCGTGGCGTCATGCGCGTCGCCATCCTGCACAACCACGACTTCGATTCCCTCGACGACGACCCCGCCCGCGAGGCCCGCCAGGACGTGATCTCGGTGGCCGCCGCGCTCCGCGATGCGCTCGTTGTCCGGCACGCCGTGGAGCTGGTGCCGCTCGGTCGCGCGCCCTTCGCCGAGCTGCAAGCGCTCTGCGACGCGCCGCCGGATGTGGCCATCAACCTCTGCGAGAGCGTCAACGGCGACGCGCGCGGCGAGGCCCTGGTTCCGCTGGCCCTGGAGCTCGCGGGCGTGCCCGTGACCGGCTCGCCGGCGCTGGGCATCTCCGTGGCCCTGCACAAGCCCAAGTGCAAAGAGGTCCTGCGCGCGCGCGGGATTCCGACGCCCGACTGGGTGGAGCTCGCGGATCCCACCGACGTCGCGAGCGTGACGCTCGGTTATCCGCTCATCGTGAAGCCCTCGCGCGAGGACGCCTCCAGCGGCATCCACGCGCACTCCGTGGTCCACGACGCGGCCGAGCTGGCCCAGGCGGTGCGCGAGGTGGTCACGCGCTTCAAGCAGTCGGCGCTGGTGGAGCGGTTCGTCGTGGGGCGCGAGCTGAACGTGGCGCTCCTGGGCGAGCCCCTGCGCGCGCTGCCGCTGGGCGAGATCGACTTTTCGGCGCTGCCGGCGCACCTGCCGGCCATCGTCACCTACGCGGGAAAGTGGGACGAGAGCTCGGTCGAGTGCCTGGCCACGCCGCCGCGGCCCTCGACGCTCTCGGGTGAGCTGGCCCAGCACGTCGTCGACGTGGCCGTGGCCGCGTTCTCGGCCGTGGGCTGCCGCGACTACGGCCGCGTGGACGTGCGCCTCGCCGCCGACGGCACGCCCTACGTCATCGACGTGAACCCCAACTGCGACCTCTCCCCCACGGCCGGCTTCGCGCGCGCCGCGGCCCAGGGCGGGCTCGGTTACGCCGAGCTGGCCGAGGAGCTGGTCCAGCTCGCCTGGAGGCGCCATGGAGCTGCGCCCGCTGCTCGCTGGAGACCGTCCGCACCTCGCCCGGATGCTCGAGGGGATCTCGGAGTTCTCGGCCAGCGAGGTGAGCTGCGCTCTCGAGCTGGTTGACCTCGCGCTCGGCCAGCCGGCCCAGCTCGACTACCTGTTCTGCGTGGCGGCCGAGGGCGAGACGCTCTGCGGCTACGTGTGCTACGGCCCCACGCCGATGACGGCGGGCACGTTCGATCTGTACTGGATCGCCTCGGATCCGGGCGCGCGAGGGAAGGGCGTGGGCTCGCGTTTGGTGGCCTCGATGGAGGCGGACCTGCGCACCCGCGGCGCCCGGCTGGTGCGCGTGGAGACCAGCGCCCAGGAGGCCTACGGGCCCACGCGCGCGTTCTACGAGCGGAATAGATATATCGAAACCGCGCGCATCCCCGAGTTCTACAAGCCGGGCGACGACCTGGTGATCCTCACCAAGCGGCTGGCGTAGCCCTTACGGAGGCGTGGGCGGGGTGGGGGGCGTCGGCGGCGTCGGCGCGGTGGCCACGGGAGCACCCGGCGCATCGGGCGCAGGCGGCGGCTCCGTCACCATGCCGATCTGGTGCGCGCCGGCGGCCTTGGCGTCGTCGAGCGCGGTCACCGCGACTTCGTACGGCGCCTTGTCGTCGGCGTTGAAGAACACGATTTTGTCACCGGGCGCCTTGGCGGCGAGCATGCGCGCCAAACGGGCCTCGAGATCCTTCTCGGCGATGACCTCGTCGTTTACATCGATGGTCCCGTCGGCCTTCACCCCGAGCATGATCTGCGCCTCGGGCACCTGCTGCGGCTGGTCCACGTTCTCCGTGGGCGGGGTGATGACCTTCAACTCGCGCTCCACGAGCGGCGTGACCACCATGAAGATGATCAGCAGCACCAGCACCACGTCCACCAGCGGGGTGACGTTGATGTCGGGCGCGGCGCCGGCCTTGGGGCCAATCTGGAGCTTGCGGTGCTTCACGTTCCTTCCGCCTCCTTCGGCTCCGGGGCACCCGCCGGCTTCTCCGTGACCAGCGAGACGCCAGGCGAGGTGCTCTTCACCTGCTCCTGCGCCTTGCGGATCTCGTCCATCGGCTTGCGCACGTCCTCCCAGTGCAGGCTCTTGTCGCCCTTCAGCAGGATCACGCGGTTGGGCAGCATCTCGATCTCTTTGGCGACTGCCTCGGTGAGGCCGCCCGGCTTGATGGGCTCCTTGTCCACGTAGACCTGCTTGCCGCTGGTGACGGTGATGATGAGCGGGCTCTCTTCTTTGCCCTGCGTCACGTGCTTGGCGTCGGGCAGGTGGACCTCGATGCCCTTCTGCATCATGGGCGTCACCACCATGAAGATGATGAGCAGCACCAGCACCACGTCCACGAGGGGCGTGATGTTGATGTCGGCCTTGGGGCCGCCCGAGTTGCCGCCGACGCTCATCGCCATGGCGAGGTCTCCTGCTTCCGAGTCAGCGAAGGGCCCTTACGAGGCCTTGCCCGCCTTGGCCACGAGGTCGATGAGCTCGTTGCCGCTCTCCTGCATGTCCACGGTGAACCCGTCGACGCGGCTGTTCAGGTAGTTGAAGCCCATCACCGCCGGGATGGCGACCACCAGGCCGAGCGCGGTGGTCACCAGCGCCTCGGAGATGCCGGGGCCGACCGTGGCCAGGCTCGCCGAGCCGCCCTTCATGAGCTGGAAGGTGTTGATGATGCCCATGACCGTTCCGAGCAGACCGACGAACGGCGCGGTCGAGCCGACGGTGGCCAGCACGCCCAGGCCGCGCTTGAGCACCGCGATCTCGCGGCCGCTGCTTCGCTCCACGGCGCGGGTGGTGCTCTCGACGACGACCTCGTGCTCACGTCCCGTCGCGCTCTTCCAGGCGGAGAGGCCCGAGCCAATGACCTTGCCCAGGAAGCCTGAGGTGGGGGCCTTGGCGGCGCCGGCGCCGAAGTCGATCATCGCCGGGAAGTCGTTCTTGGCGATGAAGCCGTTGAGGCGCTCGGCGAAGTCGCGGCTGCGGCCCTGCGAGCGCGAGAAGTGGATCAGGCGCTCGACGAGCACGCCCAGGCTGGCCACGGACATGATGATCAGCACGATCACGATGCCCTTGGCGAAGATGCCCATGCTGGCCCAGAGGGCGGATAGCGTGAAATCCATGGTGCAGTTCTCCTTAAGAGGTGAGACGGGCGCCCGTGGCTAGGGCACCTTGAGGCGAAGGGGAATGGTGAAGCCCTTGAGCGAGATGGGCTTATCGCCCTGCATCGCCGGGTGGTACTTCACGTGAGCCAGGTAATCCATGATCTGCGCGTCCTCGACCTGGGGAATGCGCTTGAGAATCTTGCAGTCCTTGAGCGCGCCGTCCTTGGTGATCACGCACTGCACCAGGCAGAGGCCCTCCACGCGCGCGTCGAGCTGCGCGGTGGTCCAGTGGAAGCTCTCAGACGCCTCCGCGTCCATGGTGGGCTTGGTCATGCCGTCGCCGAAGAACACCGGCTGATCGCCGCCGCCGCCGAGCTGGCCGCCGAGCTGACCACCCACCACGCCGCCGACCACGCCGCCCTTCACGCCGCCCTCGACGCCGCCTTCCACGCCATCGTCGGTGTCGTCGTCGTCGGAGCTGTCATCCGGCGTCGGATCGGGCGGCTTCTCCGGCGGCTTCTCCTTGGGGATCTCCTTGGGGATGACGATGTCCTTCTTCACAATGGGCGTCGTCTTCTTCTTCTTTTTCGGCGGCGGGGGAGGAGGAGGAGGCGCCGCAGCGGGCGCGGCGGCCTTGGGCGTATTGAGGAACGCCACCGGCACGGCCTTGGGCTTTGCATCGCCCTTCGGCTTGGTCGAGTACCAGATGATGCCGCCGATGATCAGGACGTGCGCCGCGGCGGAGATGAAGCTGCCGACCGCGCGCTGCCGGGCGACCTTCCGCTCATTGAGAACCGAATCGAACATGCGGAATCGCGAGGTGGCGGCGCGAGCAGGGGCGCCAAAAAGGGCCGTGACAATACAGAAACAGGAACGGCTGGCAAACAAGAACGGGCCGTTCTTCTTCCGTCACCGCGTTTCCAACATGGAAGTGTCTTTTGAAGGTTTTCGAAAAGTTCCGATGGCGTCCACGTGTCGGAAGTTGTTGACAACGTCGGCGATCTGGCTAACCTCCGCCGCCTTCTGACCGGCAGCTTGCTCTTCGAGCGTTCAGCCGGTCGGTGCCGTTGGCAGGAAGCACGACTTCCGGACCTGGAGGGACACTTGCTGAACCAAGCCATCAAGCGTGCGCGCGTGGGGTTGAGCGCTGCAGCTCTCGTCGCAGTGGTTGCCATTCCCATGGTCGCCAACGCCCAGGTGTCCTCGGGTTGGATCGAGGGCAAGGTCGTCGACGCCTCGAACAACAAGCCCCTCGGCGATGTGGTGATCACCGCCACCTCGCCCGCCCTCCAGGGCGAGCAGACGGTGGTGAGCGATGCCACCGGCGACTTCGAGATCCCGACGCTGCCGCCCGGCACGTACCTCCTGCACCTCGAGAAGGAGGGCTACAAGCCCCTCAACCAGCCGGACGTGGCGGTGCGCCTCGACAAGAAGGTGCGCGTCAACCTCCCGCTGGTGCCCGAGAACGTGAAGGCGGAGGAGATCGTCATCGTGGGCAAGGCGCCCACGGTCGACGTCGGCTCCACCCAGAGCGGCAGCACCATCACCGAGGACTTCATCAACAACATCCCGGTGGCCGCTGACAACGTCCGCTCCTTCGAGAGCCTCCAGGCCACCGCGCCCGGCACCGCCGGCGACGACTACGGCATCAGCGTGGCCGGCACCACCTCGCCCGAGAACAGCTACGTGATCGACGGCATCGAGGTGAACAGCCCCGCCTACGGCACGCTGGGCTCGGCGATGTCGGTGGACTTCATCAAGGAAGTGGACGTCATCACCGGCGGCTACATGGCGGAGTACGGCCATGCGCAGGGCGGCGTGGCCAACGTGGTCACCAAGAGCGGCGGTAACGAGTTCCACGGCTCCGTGGGCCTGTACGTGACGCCTGGCTTCCTCACCGCGCCGGCGAAGAACGTCGTCTCGCAGGGCACCGCCATCTCGGTGACGCCCATCCAGAACCTCAACGCCAACCTGGTGATTGAGGTCGGCGGCCCGATCATCAAGGACAAGCTCTGGTTCTACGCCGGCCTCGCGCCCACCATCACGCAGGTCGAGATCGACCGCTTCGTGAACGTGACCACCTACCAGAAGGGCTGCCCGGTGGACGTGAACGGCCAGCCCGTGGCCTCGTCGGCCGACCCGGCGTTCTCCTCCTACAGCGCTGATCAGACCAACTGCTCGGCCACGGTGCGCGGCGTCGCGACGGACCCCACGGGCTCGCCGCTCATCGCCTCCACCACGCCGGTGACGGACAGCAAGCGCAAGTACTACGCGAACACCTTCCAGTACCAATACATCGCCAAGTTGACCTACCTGCTCAACGAGAACCAGCGCTTCTCGGCGAGCGTGTGGGGCAACCCCGGCAACTCGCAGGGCGGCGGCGGCGGCCCTGGCCCGGAGAGCGCGTTCGCCACGGTGGCCAACGCCAACGCCAACGACGTGACCCTGCGCTGGGACGGCTCGTTCTTCGACAAGCACATGCTCACGGAGGCCGTGTTCGGCCTGCACCACCAGTACTCGGACTCGCGTCCGGAAGACCCGGCCCTGGAGAACGCGCCGGCATACTTCTACGGCTACCAGCCGCCCGGTCTGCAGCACTCGCTGGTGGAGTTCGAGCCGGACTCAGCGAAGTGGTGCGGCGCCAATGACTCGAGCCAGAAGTTCATGACCTGCCCGCTGGCCTCCGGCTACGTGCAGGGCTACGGCAGCCTCATCCAGACCCTCATCGAGAACAGCTACCAGGGCCGCGTGTCGGCGACCAACCTGTTCAAGGCGGCGGGCCACCACGAGGTGAAGTACGGCATCGACTACCTCGCGGAAAACTACAACTCTACCACGGCATACCCCGGCGGCGTGGTGTTCCAAGAGGTGCAGCCGGGTGTTTGGGACGACAGCCGCCGCTTCGGCTACCTGGCCGGCCCGGACCAGCCGGTCTTCGAGCCCAACTTCCACAACGTGACCAAGTCCACGGAGCTCTCTGGCTTCATCCAGGACTCGTACCGCGTGCTCGACCTCTTCACCCTGAACGTGGGCGTCCGCTGGGAGGACCAGCAGCTCATCGGCGGCCTCGGCCAGACGGTGGTCAGCCTGCCCAACAACATCCAGCCGCGCATCGGCGCGATCTACGACCCCACGCAGTCGGGCCGCTCGAAGATCTTCGCCAGCTACGCCGTGTACTACGAGCAGATGCCCATCGACCTGCTCGACCGCGAGTTCCCGCCGTCGACGACGATCGTCGCTTACCACCAGTGTGACCCCAAGACGACCCCGAACCCGAATGCGCCAGGCGGCTGCGCCGATCCGGCCACCGTGCTGCCGCTCTCCTCGGGCTCGGTGAACAATCAGTGGATCGCCCTCGGCGGCGCCAGCACCCCGGTCGATCCGAACCTCAAGGGCGAGTCGAGCTCTGAGATCTCGGCGGGCGGCGAGTACGAGATCATCCCCGACGGCCGCCTGGGCGTGACCTACAGCCACCGGTGGATGAACAACGTCATCGAGGACGGCTCGCAGGACAACGCCAACACCTACGTGCTCGGCAACGCCGGTCAGGGCGTGCTCTCCTCGTTCCCGAAGTGGAGCCGCAACTACGACGCGGGCAGCATCTACTTCAATAAGTCGTTCTCGCACCGCTGGCAGTTCGAGGGCAGCTACACCCTGTCGCGCCTGGCCGGTAACTACCAGGGCCTCTTCGCCTCGCAGGGCGGCATCATTTCCCAGCTGGATCCCAACATCAACGCGTCGGGCGACCTGAAGCAGTGGTTCGTGAACTCCGACGGCGTCCTGCCCGGCGACCACACCCACAACTTCAAGGTCTTCGGCGCTTACGACCTGCCGGTGACCACCACCTCGGACCTCACCCTGGGCATTGCGTACTACGGCCTCTCGGGTGGCCCGACCGACTACGCCGGCTACGACTACATCTCGTACAACTACTACGCGCAGCCGAACCTCTTCATCCTGCCCCGCGGCTCCGGTCCCCGCCTGCCGTGGACGCACGAGTTCGACGCGTCGTTCAAGTTCAACAAGAAGATCGCCGACGCGAGCACCCTCACCGCGAGCGTGGAGATCTTCAACCTGTTCGACTTCCGCGAGGTGACCTCGGTGAACCAGGTGTACTCGAACAGCGTGCTGGCGCACCCCATCGTCAACGGCACCACCGCCGACCTGGCCAACCTCAAGGACGCCAGCGGCAACCCGGCGGTGAAGAACCCCACCTTCGGCCAGCCCAACTCGTACCAGGCACCGCTCTCGGTCCGCTTGGGCCTGAAGCTCACCTTCTAACCTAGGCGCCCGATTGGCCGGGCAGGGTGGCCTCGTGCCGCTCTGGCCGGCCGGCCAAAGGAACCCAAGACCATGAAGACCAAGCTCATTGCAGCGATGGCAGTGCTCACGGGCGCGGCGGTGGCGAGCTTCCAGGCGTGCTCGTCGACGCAGCCCCACTCGTCGTGCTTCGTGCAGGGCGGCGACGTCGGCACGCCCTTCGCCGCGAAGTACACCATCACCGCCAACAACGGGTGCACGTTCTTCGGCACCCACAAGGACGCCAACGGCAACAACGTGAGCGCCGAGCCCATCGGTGTCACGTTGATGGGCAAGAACCCCAACTTCGTGGTGGCGATGCTGCCCCTCTCGCTCTCCGCCGGCTCGCCGGCGGGCGACGCGGGCATCCCGGCCACGGGCGCATTCAACGGCGATCCCACCGTGTGCGCGGCGCCCACCATGAGCCCGGCCACGGCGATCATCGTCGACCCGAACTCGCAGGATCCGGCCACCTTCCCGCAGGCGCTCTTCTTCGGCGACGGCGGCTGCGGCCCTGAGGACGGCGGCGCGGCGACTTATGACGACGGCGGCGCCTTCGACTGCAACTTCGAGGCGGACGGCGGCCCTGGCCCGGCAACCACCACCAGCACCAGCGGCAGCGGCTCCACCGGCAGCAGCACGGCGGCCAGCAGCAGCGGCAGCGGCTCCACCGGCAGCACCGCGGCGAGCAGCAGCAGCAGCAGCGGCTCCACGGGCACCACGTCGTCGGGCAGCGGCAGCGGCTCCACGGGCACCACGTCGTCGGGCAGCGGCAGCGGCTCGGGTGGCAGCACCGGCAGCGGCCTGGCGATCTGCGGCGACTGCACCGCGGACACCGATTGCGCGTCGGGCTTCTGTAACCTGACCGCGGCTCCCACCGGCTTCTGCGACGTCGCGGCTCCGGGCTGCACCGCGGACGCCGACTGCGCCGCGGGCAGCGCGACCTGCGACACCACCGCGGGCGTCTGCCAGTGCCCGCAGATCCCGCCGCCCACGCCGTACGTCCAGGCCACCTACCAGTTCTCGAACGTGAAGTTCGTTCAGGCGGGCAACGTGGCCGGCACGCAGTTCTCGGCGGATCTCACCTACAAGCAGGTGGCCCTCACCGCGAACGCCACCTCGTGCGACGCCACCATCCACGTGGATGCGGTTTGGTACAACAACAGCTCGTCGTCGTCGTCGTACCCGGACGGCGGCACGCCCACCAACATCTTCGGCCCGCAGTACCCGGACGGCGGCGCCAAGGACTTCGGCCCCATCAACAACCACTGCGACGTCGACCAGGACTGCATCGACGCGGTGGCGGGTGGCCTCTTCAACCTCCCGGGCGACGGCTCCGCGTTCGAGTGCCTCCAGGTAATCCCCACCGGCGAGTCCCCGGAGACCATGTGGGACGGCGGCACGGGTCTGCCCAACCGCTGCGTGCCCAAGGCCTCGGTGCCCGCGGGCGCGACGGACTGCTACACCAACTGCGGCGGCTGATTTAGCTCCGCGTTGAACGGCTGCGGCCCGGCCGGTCGACCCCTCGGGTCGGCCATCCGGGCCGCGGCATTTGCGGGCCCTTGCTGCTAGAAGCCTGGCCCATGAGCGAAGCCATCGCCGGGCTGCCGCCCCCGCCACCGGAAGCACCCGCCCGCGACGCCGCGGCGGTGGTGCTCGTGCGCCAGACCGCGCGCGGGCCCGAGGTGTTCTGGGTGCAGCGCGGGAAGGCGCTCAAGTTCTTCGCGGGCTTCCGCGCGTTCCCGGGCGGGCGGCTCGACGAGGCCGACGCGCAGGTGCAGATCGAGGGCTTCGGTGGACCGGCGGCGGCGATGCTGGCCTGCGCGGCCCGCGAGCTCTTCGAGGAAGCGGGCGTGCTCCTGGTGGAAGGCGCGGCGCTCTCGGTCGACGCCAAGCGGTCCTGGCGCGAGAGGCTGCTGGCCGAAGAGGTCACGCTCGCCGAGCTCTTGCGCGAGACGGGCGGCAAGCTCGCGGCCGACCGGCTCGTTCCCGCGGGACGCTGGATCACCCCCGGGTTTCTCCCCCTTCGCTACGACGCGCGCATGTTCCTGGTGGACCTGCGGCCCGACGAGGAGGCCGAGGTCTGGCCGGGCGAGCTCGCGTCGGGCGAGTGGATCCGGCCGGAGGACGCGCTCGCGCGCTGGGCCGCGGGCGAGACGCTCTTGCACCCGCCCAACCTGAACGCGCTGGGCTCGGTCGGTGCGGCGCGCGATCGGGGCGAGCTCTTGAGGAAGCTGCGCGAGCCGCCGTTCGTGGTCGACTTCATCACCGATCGCGTGGAGTTCCAGCAGGGCATCCGCGTCTTCCCACTGCGCACGCCCACCCTCCCGCCGGCGACGCACACCAACTGCTACCTCGTCGGAAATCGCGAGCTGCTGGTGGTCGATCCCGGCGCGCACGATCAAGCCGAGCAGCAGCGGCTGGTGCAGCACCTGCGCGCGCTGAAGTCGGAAGGGCTGAAGCCGCTGGCCACGCTGCTCACCCATCACCACGGCGATCACACGGGCGCCGTCGGAGTCCTCAAGCGCGAGCTCGGACTTCCCGTCTGGGCGCACGCGCTCACGGCCGAGCGGGTCGGCGGCGCGGATCGCCTGCTCGCGGACGGCGAGAAGCTCGTGCTCCAGGGCGCGCCGCCGATGGAGCTGACAGTGCTGCACACGCCCGGGCACGCGTCGGGGCACGTGTGCCTGCACCACGCCAAGAGCCGCGCCGTGCTCTGCGGCGACATGGTGGCCAACGGCTCGACGATCATCGTCGACCCGCCCGAGGGCAACATGCGCCAGTACCTGGCGAGCCTGGAGCGGCTGAAGGCGCTGCCCGCGGGCACGCTCTATCCGGCGCACGGCGCGGCCATGGCCGAGGGCCAGGCCAAGCTCGACGAGTACCTCGCGCACCGCAAGCTGCGCATCGACGCGCTCGAGGCCGCGCTGGAAGACGGGCCGCTCACGTCGGCCGAGCTGGTGGCGCGCGTGTACACCGACGTGCCCGAGGCCATCTGGCCCATCGCCGAGCGGAGTGCGTTGGCGTCGCTGGGCTACCTCGTCGAGGCGGGCCGGGTGGTGGAGCAGGGCGCGCGCTTCGCCCGCCCCGCGGCGCGATCGGTGGAGTAGAGTTTCGGCATGAAGGCGTACCTGGAGCTGCTGGGCCGCGCGCTCAACGAAGGCGTGAGGAAGTCGGACCGCACCGGCACCGGCACCCTGAGCCTCTTCGGCCCGCAGCTGCGCTTCGACTTGAGCCAGGGTTTTCCGCTCCTGACCACGAAGAAGGTGCACACCAAGTCGATCATCTACGAGCTGCTCTGGCTGCTGCGCGGCGACACCAACGTGCGCTGGCTCCAGGAGCACGGCGTCAGCATCTGGGACGAGTGGGCGAACGAGACGGGCGAGCTCGGGCCCGTCTACGGCAAGCAGTGGCGCAGCTGGGCCGGCGCGGACGGAAAAACGTACGACCAGATCGCGCAGGTCGTCGACGAGATCCGCAAGAACCCCGACTCCCGCCGGCTGGTGGTGTCCGCGTGGAACGTGGCCGACCTGCCCAAGATGGCGCTCGCGCCCTGCCACGCAATGTTCCAGTTCTACGTGGCCAACGGGAAGCTGAGCTGTCAGCTCTACCAGCGCAGCGGCGACATCTTCCTGGGCGTGCCCTTCAACATCGCCTCGTATGCGCTGCTCACGATGATGATCGCCCAGGTGACGAAGCTGCAGCCCGGCGAGTTCGTCCATACCCTGGGCGACGCGCACCTCTACTTGAACCACGTGGAGCAGGCGAAGCTGCAGCTCTCCCGCGAGCCCCGGCCGCTGCCGCGGATGGTGCTCAACCCGAACGTGAAGTCGATCTTCGAGTTCAAGTTCGAGGACTTCAGGCTCGAGGGTTACGACCCGCATCCCGCGATCTCGGCGCCGGTGGCGGTATGAGCGCGCGGGTCACGCTGATCGCCGCGGTGGCGTCGAACCGGGTGATCGGCCGCGAGAACAAGCTGCCCTGGCGCGTCCCCGGCGATCTGCCGCGCTTCAAGGCCACCACGCTCGGCCAGACGCTGATCATGGGCCGCAAGACCTTCCAGTCCATCGGCAAGGCGCTGCCCGGCCGGACGACGATTGTGGTCACGCGCAGCCTGGTCTTCGATGCGCCCGGCGTGGAGGTCGCGCACACCCTCGACGACGCGCTCGCGCGGGTGCGTACGGCCGAGGCCTTCGTGGCCGGCGGCGGCGACGTGTACCGCCAGGCGTTGCCGCACGCGCAGCGCATGCTGCTCACGGAGATCGAGGCGCCGTTCGAGGGCGACGCGTACTTCCCCGAGTTCGACCGCGCCCAGTGGAGGTTGACCCACGAGGAGCGTCAGCCGCCGAGCCAGGACTTCCCGCACGCGGTGCACTATCGCGTGTACGAGCGTCCCTGAGCGGATTTGGAGAGGGCCCGAGCGCGTTGGGAGTGCGGGCGATCGCGTTTGGAGTGCGGGCGATCGGGTTTCGAATCAGGTCCATCCCAATGCGAGGAGGTCCGATCCCATTTCGAAGTGGGCCGATCGCATTGCGGATCGCCCCGATCGCATTGCGAACCGGGGCGATCCGGTTGCGAACCAGGGCGATCAGCTCCGGCGGCGCCGCGCCAGGCCCAGGAGGGACACGATCGCAAACGGCAGGAGCTCCGCGCCGCCTGCGCCGCAGCCGCAGCCCTTCTTCTTGGTGTCGCCGCCGCTGCCGGCGTCGGGGCTCTCGGTGGGGCCTTTGCGCTGCACCAGCGGCGTGGCGTAGTCGCCGGTGTTCTGCAGGTCGTGATGGTAGCTCTCCCAGTTGATCTTGCCGTTGGCCGGGCCCTTCGTCTTCCACGCCCAGAGGTAGCCGTTGCGGCTGAAGGTGACGACGTCGAGGTATCCGTCGCCGTCGAGATCGCCCACCGCGGGCGTGGTCATGTTCCAGCCGCCGGTGAGCTTGGGCCAGCCGGCGGGCTGGTGGCCGTCCTTGTCGAAGGCGGTGATGAGGTAGCCGCCGTTGCCGGAGATGATCTCCGGGAAGCCGTCGCCGGTGATGTCGGCGATCGCGTAGTTGGTGAGGAATTGGTAGTCGGTGGTGAGCTGCGGGAACGCGGGCAGCATCGCCGCGAGCGCCGTGGGCTGGCCGTGCGCCTTCGCCTTCTGGAGCGCCAGGCCCGCATTCCACGCGGTGACCTGGTGGTCGTAGTCGTGGCGCTTGTTGCCATGGCCGCCGTTGAGGGTGTCGAGGAGCGGCACGGTGCCGTCGACGTACTCCAGCAGCCCGTCGCCATCGAGATCGCCCACCGCGCCCATGTTCACGATCACCGTCGACACCGGCTGCTTGCTGGTGGCGGTGCTGTTGCTCGCGGTGATGCTGGAGTTGGTGTTGAGGAGCTGGTTGCCGTTGGCGTCCCAGGCCATCGCCGCGGTGCCGACGGGGTGCGTGAAGAGCTCGGGCTTTCCGTCGCCGTCGATGTCGGCGATGAGCGGGCTGTCCGGGTTGCCGCGGCCCACGTAGGGCAAGAGGTCGCCGTAGAGCGCGGTGAGGTGCACGGGCCAGCCGGGCTTGTAGGCGGTGGTCCAGTCCGTCCCCGAGGCGCCGGTGTTCTTGATGAGGTAGGCGCGGGCGGAGGTGTTGTTGTCGTAGACCTCGTTGGAGCCCACGAGGATCTCCGGCTTGCCGTCGCCGTCCACGTCGCCGACCGCGGGCGTGGTGATGATGCGGCCCCGCGTCGTCAGCGTCTGGCTGCCGTCGGCGCCGCCCTGCGGATCGCGCACCTGCACCGGGAAGCCGGGCAGCTCGTGGCCCTGGTAGTTCCACACGTGCACGTAGCCGTCGAGGCCGGCCTGGACGATGTCCAGCTTGCCGTCGCCGTCCAGGTCCGCGAGCACCGGCGCCGCGAAGAAGCCGCGCTCCACCTCGTCGAGCTGCGAGACCTGGTTGCCGCCGTCGGGGAGCGCGGAGAGCGTCCACTCGCCGGCGCGCTTCATCTTGCCCACCTGGTCGGGCACCTCGAGGGGCAGGGTGTCGTCGCCGAGCTTCACCGGGAAGCCCGCGAGCTCGGTGCCGTCGAGCTTCACCGCGTGCACCTCGCCTTCCATCGTGGCGACGACGATGTCGAGCTTGCCGTCGCCGTCCACGTCGCCCACTGCGGGCGGCGCGTCGATCTCCTGGTACGCGTCGTTGAAGCCCGCGTCGTCGATGAGCGCGCCCGGGTGGTTGGTGAGGATGGGGTTCTTGCTCACGCGCACCGGGAAGCCGGGCAGCTCGGTGAAGTCCATGTGCATGGCGTGGATGAGGCCGTCGGCGCTGCCGAAGACGATCTCGTCCTTGCCGTCGCCGTCGAGGTCCACCAGCTTGGGCGAGCTCTCGCCGGAGGCCGTCGGCGCGGCCGGATTGCCGCTGTTGGCGACCTTGTGGGGGAAGCCGGGGAGCAGGTCGTCGTCCTGGTGCACCCAGATGGTCTTGCGTGACTCGCCCTTCACGTCGCCGATGCTGCCGCCGTAGTGCGCGGTGGCGCGGATGCGCAGCGTGACCGCGAACTGGAAGGGGCCGCCGTTGGGGTAGATGCGGCCGTCCACGCCGGGCGCCTGGTCCACGTTCGGCACGAGGCCCACCAGGTTCAGCGACGCCGTGGTGATGTCCAGGTGGCCGGTGCCCGAGCCGGTGCTGACGGTGTGGAACTGATCGTCGGTGGGCTCGAGGCCGTACGCCGCCTCGACCACGTAGTCGAAGCCGTTCGCGGCGCGGCTCGCGTCCACCAGGCCGGTGATGTTCAGCGTCGGCGTGCGCGAGGGATCGAAGAAGTCGAACCAGAGCGGCGAGGTGATGTCCACCTCGGGCGGGATCTTGCCGTCGTGGAGCGCGTCGAGCGCGGCGCGGACGTTGGGCCGGCCGTAGCCCGAGTGCGCGTCCCAGCCCGGGCCCATGTAGAAGTCGGTGTAGCCCGAGCCGCCGTCGGCGAACTGCTTGAGCTGGCCCGAGCCGGGCTTGTTCATGTCGAAGGTGGTCATGGTCATGACCTGGTAGGCCTCGGGCGCGGAGAGCGGCGGGTTGAGGCCGAGCTGCTTCGCGTACGAGAAGATGAGGCCCATGATTCCCGCGTTGCGGCCGGTGCTCTGGCTCGACGATCCCGCGACGGCGCTCACCGCGATGTGCGGACCCCAGTTCGTGCCGTTCGAGAAGTTGATGTACGTGGTGATGGCCGGGTCGTCCCAGCCGTTGTCGCTGTCGTAGCCGTGGCCGTCGACGCAGAGCGTGTGCTCCAGGTTCGCGGGATACATCTGGTGCATCGAGGTCTCGTCGGCGCTGGAGGCCACGAGGATGGCGCCGTGACGCCAGGCGTAGTTGATGGCCTCCTGGCCGAAGGGGTTGTTGTTGAGCGTGATCTGCGCGCTCTGGAACACCGACGCGCCTTGGCCCACGGCGTAGTACATGGCCATGCCCTGCGCCGCGGTCTGGCCCACGAACGAGTCGCCCGAGCGCACCGGGAGCACCGAGCACTTGGGGCAGGTGCCGAGGTCGTCGGTGCCGTTGTTGCCCTCTTCGCTCGAGTCGGAGGTCGTCCCGTTGCCGTGGCTGTAGCCCTGGCCGCCGTTGCCGGTGTCGTCGAAGGCGTCGTTGTCGTCCCAGAAGAAGTCCCAGCCGCAGATGTCGTCGACGTAGCCGTTGCCGTCGACGACGCTGGTGCCGAAGCCGTCCTTGCCGTCGCTGAAGATGGCGATGAGGTCCTGCGGATCCAGCCAGCCGTTGTGGTTCACGTCGCCGTGATCCGCGCGCGCGAGCAGCGTCTGATCGGCCACCAGCGCGATCGACGGGAGCTGGCCCGGCTGCGCGGTGGTGTAGTCGCTCAGGTTGAAGACGCCGTCGTTGTTGCAGTCGTACGGATCCGTGCCCACGCAGTCGGTGCGGTTGGGCGGCGGCAGCTCCTTGCGGTTCAGGTACCACTTGTTGAGCAGGTCGCTGTTGTCCCACTTAAAGCCGGAGTCGAGCACGGCGATGATCACGTTGCCGTCGCCGGTGGAGCGCTGGAAGGCGGCGTCGAGGCCCATGCCGATGCCCGCGGCCTTCTCCACGTCGGACACGTTGGGGTTGTTCTGTACCGCGGTCGGCGTCCAGGCCCAGAGATCCCAGCGGCCGGGGAACGAGGGATCGTCGGGCCAGTACATGGAGTTGGAGAGATCCTGCGTCTGCACGCCGATCGGCGCGGGGAAGTTCGGGTTCCTGGCCTCGGCCGGGGCGGCCAGGAGCGCCACGAGAACCAGCGCGGGGACCAGCAGCTTGCGCAAACGCATGCAGACCTCTTCCGGAAAAACGGAGCGCGCTTTCTAGCCGACCGCCCCACGCGTGGCGAGCCCACCGCCCACGATCGACAACCAGGGATCCGATTGCCGTTGGGCGAGATCGAGCGCGCGCGGTTTGACGCCCTGCGCCGCCCGCGTTATCGCCTCGCCCGTGGACGTGTTCCGCCAGATCGCCGAGGTGCGTGGGGCGCTGCAGGGCGCGTCGCTCTGCCTGGGCAACTTCGACGGCGTGCACCTGGGACACCAGGCGCTCTTCGCCACCGCGCGCATCCACGCCGGCCGACGCGGCGCCAAGTCGGCGGCGCTGACGTTCGATCCGCACCCGGCGAAGGTGCTCGCGCCAGACGTCGCCCCTCGGCAGATCTCCACGCTCGAGCAGAAGCTGGCCTTGATGGAGCGCTGCGGTCTCTCGGCGGTGGTGGTGCAGCCCTTTGATCGCGCGTTCGCCGCGCACACGCCGGCCGATTTCGAGGCGCTGCTGCTGGAGACGCTGAAGGTGGGCGAGCTGGTGGTGGGCTTCGACTACACCTACGGCAAGGCGCGCGCGGGTACGGTGGACACGCTGCGCGCGGCCTGCGAGGCGCGGGGCGCGGGCTTCTCGGTGGTGCCCAAGGTCACGGTCGACGGGCTCCCGGCGTCGAGCACCAAGGTCCGCGAGCTGCTCCTCGACGGCAAGGTCGCGCCCGCCGCGCGCCTCCTGGACCGGCACTACGCGCTTGTGGGCGAGGTGGTGCGCGGGGCCGGGCGCGGGCGCGGCATCGGCTTTCCGACCGCGAACCTCAGCACCCCGGCCGAGCTCATCCCCGGCTCGGGCGTGTACGCGGTGCTCGCGCGCGTGGACGGCAAGACCTGGCCCGCGGCGGTGAACATCGGCCGAAAGCCCACGGTGGCGGGCGAGAACGAGCCCATCACCGTGGAGGTGCACCTCATCGGCTTCGAGGGCGACCTCTACGGCAAGCAGATGGAGGCGGTGTTCCTGGAGCGGCTCCGCGGCGAGCAGCGGTTCCCCGGCATCGACGCGCTCAAGGCACAGATCGGCCGCGACGTCGAGCGCGCCCGCGGGATCTGCCAAGCGCACACGCCGCTCCCGTTGGACGCGGACGTCTGACCGCGCTGATCGTTGACGCTTCCGTGAAGCGGCTGTTACCGTTTTGCCTCCGCGCGCTGCCTCGCGCGCGCCCTCTTTCCGCCTCATCGGGAGAATCAGCATGTCGGGACGGCTCGGCGAGCTTCTCATCCGCGAGAACCTCATCTCCATGACGCAGCTCCGGAAGGCCCAGGAGCAACAGCAAAAAGACGGCGGCCGGATCGGCTACCACCTCATCAAGACCGGCGCGATCGAGGAGAGCAAGCTCACCGACTTCCTCTCCAAGCAGTACGGCGTCCCGGCGATCAATCTCAAAGAGTTCGACGTCGATCCCGAGATCATCAAGCTCGTGCCCAAAGAAGTGGCCGAGAAGCACCAGATCATCCCGGTGAACCGCGCGGGCGCCTCGCTCATCATCGCCATGAGCGACCCGTCGAACATCTTCGCCATCGACGACGTGAAGTTCCTCACCGGCTACAACATCGAGACTGTGGTCGCGAGCGAAGTCGCCATCCGCGACGCCATCGAGCGCTACTACGCCGCCAAGGGCCCCAACCTCGCCGAGGTGCTCACCGAGCTCGATGACTCCGGCGTGGAAGTGGCCGGCGACTCCGCCGAGGACGAGAGCGACATCGAGAAGGCCGCCGCCGACGCGCCGGTGGTCAAGCTCGTGAACATGGTGCTGCTCGACGCCATCAACAAGAAGGCGAGCGACATCCACGTCGAGCCCTACGAGAAGGACTTCCGCGTCCGCTTCCGCATCGACGGCGTCTGCTACGAGGTGATGAAGCCGCCGATGAAGCTGCGCAACGCCATCATCTCGCGCTTGAAGATCATGGCGGACCTGGACATCTCCGAGCGCCGCCTCCCGCAGGACGGCCGCATCAAGCTCAAGCTCGGCGGCGGCAAGGAGATGGACTTCCGCGTCTCCGTGTGCCCCACGCTCTTCGGCGAGAAGGTGGTGCTCCGCCTCCTCGACAAGTCGAACCTCCAGCTGGACATGACCAAGCTGGGCTTCGAGGACCAGCAGCTCCAGTGGTTCATGGACGCCATCAACCGCCCGTACGGCATGGTGCTGGTGACCGGCCCCACCGGCTCGGGCAAGACCACCACGCTCTACTCGGCGCTCAGCAAGCTCAACGACGTGCAGTGGAACACCAGCACCGCGGAAGACCCCGTGGAGTTCAACTTCGCGGGCATCAACCAGGTGCAGATGCACGAGGAGATCGGGCTCAACTTCGCCAGCGCGCTGCGCAGCTTCCTCCGGCAAGACCCCGACACCATCATGATCGGCGAGATCCGCGACTTCGAGACCGCGGAAATCGGCGTGAAGGCCGCGCTCACCGGCCACATGGTGCTCTCCACCCTCCACACCAACGACGCGCCCGGCACCATCTCCCGCCTGCTGAACATGGGCCTGGAGCCGTTCCTCGTCACCGCCGCGGTGAACCTGATTCTTGCCCAGCGTCTGGTGCGCAAGCTCTGCAACGACTGCAAGAAGAAGTCGGACGTGACGCCCCAGGCGCTCATCGACGCCGGCATCGCCCCCGAGGAGGCCGGCACCTTCGACGTGTTCGAGCCCGCCGGCTGCCGCAACTGCAACGACCGCGGCTACCGCGGCCGCCTCGCGGTGTACGAGGTCATGCCCTTCTTCGACGCCCTCAAGGACCTGGTGATCAACGGCGCCTCGGCGGCGGAGCTCAAGCAGGAGGCCATCCGCCAGGGCATGGTCACCCTGCGCATGAGCGCGCTCAACAAGCTCAAGGCCGGCATCACCACCCTGGAAGAGGTGGTGGGCAACACCGCCCCCGACCGGTTCTAGTCATATCGAGATATAGCTCAATCCCGCAGTCCCGGAGCGCGTTTCCATGGCAAATCTGCACCAGCTGTTGAAGGCGATGGTCGAGAAGGGCGCGAGCGATCTGCACATCACCACCGGCTCGCCACCGCAGCTGCGCATCGACGGCGACCTGGTGCCGCTCAAGACCGCCCCGCTCACGCCCGTGGAGACCAAGCAGCTCTGCTACTCGATCTTGACCGACGCGCAGAAGCACAAGTTCGAAGAGGACAACGAGCTCGACCTCTCCTTCGGCGTGAAGAGCCTCTCGCGCTTCCGCGCCAACATCTTTATGCAGCGCGGCGCGGTGGCGGGCGCGTTCCGAACCATTCCCTTCAAGATCTTGAGCTTCAACGAGCTCGGCCTGCCGCAGGTGGTGGCCGATCTCTCGAAGAAGCCGCGCGGCCTGATCCTGGTGACGGGACCGACCGGCTCGGGCAAGAGCACGACCCTGGCGTCGATCATCGACAAGATCAACACCGAGCGTCATGAGCACATCATGACCATCGAAGATCCCATCGAGTACCTGCACCCGCACAAGAACTGCCTGGTGAACCAGCGCGAGGTGGGCGCGGATACCAAGAGCTTCAAGCTGGCGCTCAAGTACATCCTCCGGCAGGACCCCGACGTGGTGCTCATCGGCGAAATGCGAGACCTCGAGACCATCGAGGCGGCGCTCACCATCTCCGAGACCGGCCACCTGGCCTTCGGCACCCTGCACACCAACAGCTGCGTGCAGACCATCAACCGCATCCTCGACGTGTTCCCGCCCTACCAACAGCCGCAGGTGCGCGCGCAGATGAGCTTCACGCTCGAGGGCGTGCTCAGCCAGGCGCTGATCCCGCGCGCTGGCCAGCCGGGCCGCATCCTGGGGCTGGAGGTCATGGTGCCCAACAGCGCCATCCGGAACCTCATCCGCGAGGACAAGGTCCACCAGATCTACTCGCAGATGCAGGTCGGCCAGGCCAAGTTCGGCATGCAGACCTTCAACCAGAGCCTCTTTGCGCTGCTCTCCAAGCGCATGATCACCCAGGACGAGGCCTTTGGCCGCTCGAGCGATCCCGAGGAGCTGCGCAACATGATCGCCAACGGCGGCAGCATGGCTCGGCCCGTCCAGACCCCGCAGGCGGCCCGGTAGCCGGTCCTACCTGCACGCACCTCGGGGCAGGCCGGCTTTTGGGAGTTGAAGCGCGAATGGCGTAGCATGCGGACTGGGCAAAGTTCTGCCCACCGTTTTCGTGGAGGCAGCGATGGCAGGCGCGCTGGCTGCAAAGCAGGCTGCGGGTACGGCCAAGAAGAACCCGGTCTACGTCTGGGAAGCCCGCACCAAGCAGGGCGAGACGAAGAAGGGCGAGATGGAGGCGGCCGACGCCGAGGCCGTGAACTCGCGCCTTCGCACCCTCGGCTACCAGCCGGTGAAGGTGAAGAAGAAGGCAACGGAAATCAACATCAAGCTGCCGGGCATGGGAGGCGTGTCCACCAAGGACATCGTCATCTTCACCCGTCAGTTCGCCACGATGATCGACGCAGGTCTGCCCCTGGTTCAGTGCCTCGACATCATCGCCGGGCAGACGGAGAACCTGTCCTTCAAAGAGGTGCTGTTCAAGGTGAAGGGCCGCGTCGAATCCGGCTCCACCTTCGCCGACGCGCTCAAGGACCACCCGAAGGTCTTCGACGAACTCTATGCCCAGCTGGTGGCCGCGGGCGAGGTTGGCGGCATCCTCGACACCATCCTGAACCGCCTCGCGGCGTACATGGAGAAGAACGAGAAGCTCAAGCGCAAGGTGAAGGGCGCGATGGTCTACCCGACCATCGTGATCTGCGTAGCCATCGGCGTGACGGCCCTGCTCCTGCTCAAGGTCACCCCGACCTTCGAGAAGATGTTCAAGGACTTCCACAGCGAGATGCCGGCTCCCACGCAAATGGTCATCGACTTCTCGCACTGGGTGCAGGCCAACGTCCTCTACATGGCGGGAGGAATTGCTGTGTTGGTCGTCGCCTTCCAGCAGTTCTATCGGAACCCCAAGGGCCGGCGAATATGCGACAAGGTCTTCTTGATGGCGCCCATCATCGGGCCGGTGATCCGCAAGGTGGCGGTGGCGCGCTTCACCCGCACGCTGGGCACGATGATCAGCTCGGGCGTGCCCATCCTCGACGCGCTCGAGGTGACCGCGAAGACCGCCGGCAACCGCACCGTCGAAGACGCGATCTATTACACGCGCACCAAGATCTCCGAGGGCAAGACCATCACCCAGCCGCTCGAGGAGACCAACGTCTTCCCCAACATGGTGGTGCAGATGATCGGCGTCGGTGAGGCCACCGGCGCGATGGATCAGATGCTCAACAAGATCGCCGACTTCTACGACGACGAAGTCGACGTCGCCGTGGCCGGCCTCACCGCCATGATCGAGCCCTTGCTCATGGTGTTCCTGGGCGGCGTGGTCGGCGGCTTCCTCATCGCCATGTATCTGCCCATCTTCTCGATCGCCGGCGCGATCAAGTAGGAGACGCGCGCGGCCAACGTGCGCGGTTGCGACGTGGAAGAGCGCAGCGACCAGCGGGGCGAGCTCCACCGGCGGCTCGTCTGGCTGACGTTCTTCCGCCTCGCGGTGGTGCTGGTGCTCTTTGCGGCCAGCGTGATCTGGGGCTCCTCCAAGGAGCTTACGGATCCGGTGAGCTACCAGCTCATCGGCGTGTGCACGGCGGGCTTTCTGGCCACGCTCTTCTTTGCCGTGCTCTTGCGCTGGGGGCGCTGGCTCACCGGCATCGCCTACGCGGAGATCACCTTCGACGCGCTGCTGGCGATGGCGCTGGTGTACCTCACCGGCGGCTCCAACGCGTTCTCGTTCGTGTTCATCCTGGCGGTGGTGAACGCCGCCCTGGTGCTCTCGCAGCGCGGAGCGATCCTGGCGGCCTCGCTCTCGAGCTTGCTCTTCGCGGCGCTGCGCGTGGGGCTCAACGAGCGCTGGCTCATGCCGCCGGCGCCGTACCTGGAGGAGCCGCCCACGCCCACGGCGGCGCTCATCTTCACCATCTTCGTGAACCTGGGCGCGTTCTTCCTCATGGCCGCGCTGGCCAGCTACCTCGCTGACCAGATCCGCAAGAAGAGCGAGCAGCTCACCGCGCGCGAGCTCGACTTCGAGGCGCTGGCGGAGTTGCACTCGGCGATGCTCGCGTCGATCTCCAGTGGCATCGCCACCGCGGATCCCTCCGGGCGGCTGCTGTTCGTGAACCGCGCGGGCTGGGAGATCTGCGGCCCTTGGCAGAACCGGCAGGCGAGCACGGTGGTGGAGCTCTTGCCTGGGCTGGCGCTGCCTGCGGCCGGGAGCCCGGCGGTGCGGCAGGAGCTGGAGATCGCCGGCCGCGACGGCGAGCGGCGCTTCCTGGGGCTCACGGTGAGCCCGCTTCACGGCGGCGGCGCGTTCGCGGGCGGGCACGTGATCGTCTTCCAGGATCTCACCGAGCTGCGCCGGCTGGAGCTCGACGCCCGCCGCAACGAGCGCCTGGCCTCCATCGGCAAGCTCGCGGCGGGCCTGGCCCACGAGCTGCGCAACCCGCTGGCGAGCATGAGCGGCGCGGTGCAGATGCTCACCTCCAACAAGGCGGACGACCCGGACGAGCAGCGGCTCGGCGACATCGTGGTGAGCGAGACCGAGCGCCTCAACCGGCTGGTCACCGACTTCCTCGGCTTCGCGCGCCCGAGCCCCAGCCGGCCGCTGCGGCTCGAGCTCGCCGAGGCCGTGGGCCAGACCCTCGACATCGTGGCCCACGGGCCGAAGTTCGAGGGCGTGAAGCTGGAGCGCGCGCTGGAGCCGGTGGAGGTGGTGGCCGACGCCGCGCAGCTGCGACAGGTGGTGTGGAACGTGGCGGTGAACGCCGCCGAGGCCATGGGCGGCAAGGGCACCCTCAAGGTCTCGCTCCACCGCGAGGGTGAGGAGGCGCTGCTCACCATGGAGGACAGCGGGCCGGGCCTGCCCCGCGAGGTGATGGCCCAGCTCTTCGATCCCTTCTTCACCACCAAGGCGCAGGGTACCGGTCTCGGGCTGGCCACGGTGCACGCGCTGGTGGAGGCGCACCGGGGCATGGTGCAGGCCGAGAACCGCGAGCAGGGTGGGGCGCGGTTCACGGTGCGGCTGCCGGTGGCGCCGCCGGCGCCGGCCGCGGACGACGCGCGCGACTCTCCGGGCGTTCCGGTGGCTCGGGAGGTGGCGGGCTGATGGGCGCCATCCTGGTTGTCGATGACGAGCGCTCCATGCGCGACTACCTGGAGATCCTGCTGCGCAAGGCAGGGCACCAGGTGGTTGCCGCTGCGAACTTGCAGGCCGCGCGCGACGCGCTCGCCCAGGGTGATCTCGACCTGGTGATCACTGATCTCAAGCTCGGCAACGAGAGCGGCCTGGACCTGCTCACCCACGTGAACGAGCAGCGCATGCCCGTGGAGCTGGTGGTGATCACCGCCTACGCCACCACCGACACGGCCATCGAGGCGATGAAGAAGGGCGCCTACGACTATCTGCAGAAGCCCTTCAAGAACGAAGAGCTGCTGGTGGTCGTGGACAAGGCCATCGAAAAGCGCCGGCTGGTCCGCGAGAACACCGCCCTCAAGCGGCAGCTCGGCCAGGAGCTCATCTTCGGCGAGGCCACGCCCATCAAGGAGATCCGCGCGCTGGTGGAGAAGGTGGCGCCCGGGCGCACCACCGTGCTCATCGAGGGCGAGAGCGGCACGGGCAAGGAGCTGGTGGCGCGCATGCTCCACCAGCGCAGCGGCCGGAGCGGGGCCTTCGTGGCCATGAACTGCGGCGCCATGACCGCGGAGCTGGTGGAGAGCGAGCTCTTCGGCCACGTGAAGGGCGCCTTCACCGGCGCGGTGCAGGCCAGCCCCGGCCTCTTCCGCGCCGCCGACGGGGGCACGCTCTTCCTCGACGAGATCGGTGAGCTGCCCCCGGCCCTCCAAGTAAAGCTCTTGCGCGTGCTGCAAGACCGGGTGGTGCGACCGGTGGGCGGTACGGAGGGCGTGGCGGTGGACGCGCGCATCGTGGCCGCCACCAACCGCTCCCTCGAGGCCGAGGTGGCCGCCGGCCGCTTCCGCGAGGACCTGTTCTACCGCCTGAACGTGGTGCAGCTGCGGGTGCCGCCGCTGCGCGAGCGCCCCAGCGACATCGTGCCCCTGGCGCGGCACTTCGTGGCCCGGTTTGCCAGCGAGCTGGCCCGGCCCCTCATGCAGCTCACCCCGGAGACGGAGCGGCTGCTCGCGGGGCACTCCTTCCCCGGCAACGTTCGCGAGCTGGAGAATGTGGTGGAGCGCGCTGCCGCGCTCTCGGACTCCGATCTCATCGGCCCGGAGGCCTTGCCGGCCGCCCTCCGGGGCGCACCTGCCACGTCGCCGGCGGAGCTGCCGGCCCAGCTGCCCGAGTCCGGATTTGATCTGGAGGCGTTCCTGGAGGCCACCGAGCGTCGGCTGATCCTCGAGGCCCTGGCCCGCACCGGCAGCGTGCGCACCGAGGCCGCCAAGCTCCTGGGGCTCTCCTTCCGCAGCATCCGCTACCGGATTGCCAAGCTGGGCATCGACGCCGGGCCCGAGCGCGAGTGACAAAGTTTGTCAGCGCGATTCTTTCGGGACCGAAGTTTGGCACCTTGACCGGTCGCTAAGTCATGGCAAACTCTCGGCTCGTCGGCGGCGCGAGCCGTGCATAGGCACGCTCTGCCGTCGTCAACCCCCACGGAGACCCAATGACTCTCATGAAGAAGATGAAGAAGGGCTTTACCCTCATCGAGCTGATGATCGTCGTCGCGATCATCGGAATTCTGGCTGCCATCGCCATCCCGAACTTCATCAAGTTCCAGGCGCGCTCCAAGACGGGCGAGGCCAAGAGCAACCTGAAGGGCTATTTCACCGCTGAGAAGGCGTACTACCAAGACCACGACGTCTTCTGCTCCGACATGACGAAGGTCGGCTTCAACCCGGAGCGCGGCAACCGCTACGCCTACGACTTCAGCATCGCGGCGTTCAACAGCGGCCCGACCCTGCAGCAGGACCGCTCCGCGTCCACCCTCGACAGCACCACCGCCTTCTCGGGCATCCAGGTCGACACCTATAAGTACCCTCAGCTGAAGACCACCTACGTGGCCAACTCCGCGGGCACGGTGACCCTGGGCGCCCAGGACTCGGGGCACACCGGCATCGGCGCGGTGAGCGCGGGCGGTCTGGTTGTCGCCAACTCCAACTCCACGGCCTTCGCCTCGTGCACCGCCAACAACGGTGACTTCGTCGGCTTCGCCTTCAGCGACATCGACAACGAGACCAAGGGCATCGACGGTTGGTTCGTGTCTTCGCAGAGCGGCAAGATCTCGAACGGCGGCTGCAAGAGCGTCGACCTCGACCAGGTCGCCGAGGGCACCCCGGGCAACGTCTACAACGACGTGGACTGCGACAACTAAGCAGCAGCTCGGTCGTTTGTTCAAACTGCGGAGGGGGAGCGATAAGCTCCCCTTCCGCGCTTTTTTCCGGAGGAGCGGCGTACGTGAACAAGGCTGTCGCCCAGCCGCTCGTGCTCGCACTCGCACTGCTCGCGGGTGGTACCGGCTGGAACTACAAGTCCTTTGATCGACAGGCTCGCATCAAGGCGCGGTACACGGCCTCGCTGGTGGCGCTTCCCCGGCCCGAGGTGGTGCGCCTGCTCTCGCTCGGGTTCCGCCACGTCTTGGCCGACTGGTACTGGATCAAGGGCGTGAACTACTTCGGCGACGGCCGCAATACCGCTGTGGCCTACGCCGAGTTCTATAATTACCTCAAGCTCGTCACCGACCTCGACCCGCAGTACTACCCGGCCTACCTCTTCGGCGGCTACGCCCTGCCCTGGAACCGCGGCGACAAGTGGGTGAACACCCAGGAGACGGCCTGGCTGCTGGAGGACGGGATCAAGAATTTCCCGGCGGCCTGGCAGCTGCGCTTCCAGCTGGCGTACGTGTACTCGGCGTACCTGCACCGCTACAAGGAGGCGGGGGACCAGCTCGCCGCGGCCGCCCGGCTGCCGGGCTCGCCGCCGTTCCTGGGCACGCTCGCCACCCGGATGTACGCCACCACCGGCGACCTCGAGGGCGCCGAGTTGCTTGCCGAGCACCTCATGCGCGATGCCGAAGACCCGCGCGTCGCCGCGCTCATGCGGCGGCGGCTGATGGAGCTGCGCGCAGCCAACCAGGGGCAGGCGCTCACCCAGGCGGCTGCGAAGTTCGCGGCGGCCCACGGGGGACACTTCCCCGCCTCGCTCGCCGAGCTCGAGCAGGCGGGCGTGGCCATCCCTGTGGAGCCCCTGGGCGGGTCGTGGAACTATGACCCCGCCACAGGAACCGTGAAGTCCTCGGTGCTCAAGGAGCGCCTCGACATCTACATCCATCCCCGCGAGGCCGCGCAGGCCTCCGCCACGAACTCCGATGCCCGCCACTAGCGTCATCGTCGTCGACAACCTGGAGAAGAAGTTCGACCTGGGCCCGCGCAAGGACCGCGCCTTCAGCGCGGTGGCCGCGGTGTCGTTCCAGGTCGAGCCCAACACCGCCTTCGGCTTCCTGGGGCCCAACGGCGCGGGAAAGACCACCACCATCAAGATGCTCACCGGGCTCATCTTTCCCACGGCGGGAAGGGTGACCGTGCTGGGCGGCGCCCCGAGCGACGCAGCGGTGCGCGCGCGGTTTGGCTACCTCCCGGAGAACCCGAGCTTCCCGGATCACCTCACCGGCGCGGAGATCCTGCGCTTCGCGTGTGAGCTACTGGGGCTGCCGCGCGCCCGGATCGCCGCCGAGGTGGAGCGCTGCCTGGCGCTGGTGGATCTCAAGCGCGCCGCGAATCTCCAGGTGCGCAAGTACTCCAAGGGCATGGTGCAGCGCGTGGGCATTGCCCAGGCGCTCCTGGGCAGCCCCGAGTTGGTGATCCTCGACGAACCGATGTCGGGTCTCGACCCCATTGGACGCCGCGACATCAAGGACCTCATCCTGTCGCTGCGTCGCGAGGGCAAGACCGTCTTCTTCTCCACGCACATCATCTCGGACGTGGAGGAGATCTGCGACGACGTGGCCATCATCGTGAACGGCAAGATCGCGCGGAAGGGCCGGGTGAGCGACCTCCTCGGGGGCACACGCCGGGAGACGGAGATCACCGCGCGCGACCTGCCTGGCGACTTCCCGGGACGGAAGGGTGAGGGGGCCACTGCCACGCTGGTCGTGGATGGTGAGACGGAACTGCGCGCCACCATGGAGCGCATCTTCGCCGCGGGGGGCCAGGTGTTGGCGGTGCGGCCGCGGCGATATGGCCTCGAGGACGTGTTCCTGGAGGAGGTTCGCAAGGAGCCCAACCGCCCCATGCCGGTGGGTGAGTCATGAACGGCATCTTCGTGATCGCGCGCATGAGCTTCATCGAGGCGCGGCGCAACCGCATCACCTGGTCGCTCGTCTTCTTCTGTCTGGTGCTGGTGCTCACCAGCTTCCTCTTCCAGGAGGTGACGATCGCGTCGTTCGACCGCATCGTCCGCGACGTGGGCATGGCGGGCATCAACATCTTCGGGGTGATGCTCTCGGTATTTCTGGGGGTGAGCGTGGTCACGCGCGAGATCGAGCGGCGGTCGGTCTACGTGCTCCTGGCCAAGCCCCTCACCCGGGTGCAGTACCTCTTGGGCAAGCTCCTGGGGGTGTGGCTCACCGTGGGCGCGTGCCTGGTGTTGATGATGGTGGCCTTCATCTTCGAGACCACGGTGTATCGCGGGCCCATCGCGCCGGTGATGTTCCAGGCGTTCTGGCTGCTGCTGGTGGAGCTCCTGGTGCTGGCGAGCTTTGCCATCCTGGCGAGCACCTTCACCTCGTCGGTGATGTCCGCGTTCGTGACCCTCTCGCTCTACGTGATCGGGCACCTCTCGGAGGATCTGTACTTCTTTGGCCGCAAGTCGGCCTCGCCGGTGATGAGGGTGCTGGGCGAGGTGCTCTTCTTCGTGCTTCCGAACCTCGAGAGGCTCAATCTCAAGGGCCAGGTCTCGCTCCTCGAGCCTGTGGGCAGCGGCCAGGTGGTGGGGGCCACGCTCTACGGGCTGGTCTATGTGGCGTGCTTCATGGGGTTGGCCATCGCCGTGTTCATCCGGCGCGACCTCAAGTAGCCGCGGGGCCGTCGCTCCAGGTGAGGCGCCATGCTGCTGGTCGTGCTGGGCTGGCTGGCTGCGGCGGCGACGCTCCTTGGGGTGGGGCTCGCGCTCGCGCGCTGGGCCCGCGCCGAGCCGCTGGACCCGGGGCAAGCCTTCTGGGTGGGCTGGGCCGGGGCGCTCTGTGCGCTGCAGGTGGTGCAGCTGGCGGTCCCGGTGGGCTGGCCGGTGGCGGTGGCGCTCGCGCTGGTGGGCGCGGCGGGCTGGGCGAGCGCGTGGAGGTGGCTGCGGCTCCCCACGCGGCCGCCCTGGCTGGAGGCGCTCCTGGGCGGCGCTCTGGCGGTGGCGCTGGCCGTCCGCGCGCAGGCCCCGTCGCTCAATGGAGACAGCGGGGTGTATCACCGGCCTGCGGTGCGCTGGATGGCCGACGCCGCGCTGCCCGCCGGGCTGGCCAACCTGAACCCGCTGCTGGGGCTCAACAGCGCGCACGCGCTCTTTCAGGCCGCGCTCGACGTGGGCCCCTGGGCGCACCTGAGCCAGCACGTGGGGCCGTCGCTGCTGGTGCTGGTGCTCGGGCTGCAGTCGCTGCACGGCGCTGCGCTCATTCTGCGGGCACCGGCGAGCGCGGGCGCCCGGGCGTGGCTCGCGCTGCTCTTCGCTCCGCTGGTGGTTGATCTGGCCCTCGGGCGAGACCTGAGCAGCGATGCGCCAGACCTCGCGGTGGCGGTGGTGGGCGCGGCACTGTGGATCGAGCTGGTGACGTGGGTTGAGGTGCAAGGACGGGCGGCGCTGCCCACCGGGCTCCTCCTGCTGGCGGTGGGCATGGGCATTGCCTGCAAGCTCTCCTACGCCGCGTGGGGACTGGCGGTGGGGCTGGCCGTCCTGATCTTCGGCCTGGCCCGACATCCCGAGCGCCGCGCGCGCACCGCGGTCCTGGCGGTGGCCGTCTTCTTGGGGACCGTGGGGGTATGGAGCGTGCGCAGCCTGGTGATGACCGGCTACCCGCTCTATCCGAGCCCGTGGCTCTCGTTGCCCGTGAGCTGGCGGTTGCCGCAAGAGGTGGTGGATCGCGTGCAGCGCTACGTGCTGGTGTGGGGGCGCTGGAGCGGCGGCCCGCGCGTGCCGGTGCTGGGCACTTGGAGCTGGGTGCGGCCATGGCTGGTGAGCGCGATGAGCATGAACCGGGCCCTGGTGGTGCCGGTGGCGCTGGCGGTGCTTTGCCTGGCGCTGGGGGTGTGGCGCCGTCGCAGCCCGCTGAGGAGCTGGTGGCTCCTGTTGCCCGTCGTCGCTGCGCTGGCATTCTGGTTTGCGACCTCACCCGACGTACGCTTCGCAGGTGCGCTCATCTGGGCGCTGCCCGCCACGGCCGCGTGGCTGGCACTGAGGCCGGCGACGGCCTCGCCCGGCTTTCAGCGCGGGCTGGTGGTGGTGGTGCTGGCGCTGGCGCTCGAGCCCCTCTCGGATCCGCTGCGCCCGGTGGCCTGGGCCTGGCTGCGGCCCCCACGGAGCGCGGAGGTGCCCGCGGTGATGTTTCGCACCGACTCTGGGCTCGAGGTCCGGGTGCCGGTGGGGGGCGCGTGCTGGGACCTCCCGGTCCCGTGCACCTCGTTCCCGCGGAGCGGGCTCGCGCTGCGCGGTCAGGCCTTGAGCCAGGGGTTCGTCTGGGGGGGCCCGGATCGCCCACTGCCCCCCGGCGTGCCTTCGGCCACCATCCCCGACGTGCACTGAAGTGGCCAGCAGCGTGGCGGGCGAATGTGGAATGGCGCTTCGGACCGCGTGGTATGAGCAAGCGCGCGGCCGGGCTGGGTGGGCCGCGGCAGGGAGCCGCCTTCGTGTCTTTCGGAGCTGCATGGCGAGCCGCCCTGGAGCGCTCTGCCTGGCGGCGAGGCATGGTACGGGGCGCGGCCGGCGCCGCACTCTTCGCGCTCTTCCTGGGCGACTTGCTCAGCCCCTCGACGTTCCTGGCCCGCCGCGATGCCTTCCGGCTCTACCTGCCGCTGGAGGGATTCCTCGCAGACGCGCTGCGCCGGGGCGCGCTCCCCACCTGGTTTCCCTTCGACGGCGCGGGCGTCTCGTTCCTGGGCACGGCGGTGGGCGCGCCGTTGGACCCGCTCAAGGTGCTCGCCCTCTTGATGCCGCCGGACCAGTCGCTCAAGTGGGAGGCGCTGGTGCTGCTGGCGGTGGCCGGCGTGGGCGCCTGGTGCTTCGCCCGGAGGCTGGGGGCCAGCGAGCCGCTGCGCTGGCTGGCGACGGTGGCATATGCGGGCTCGGGCTACCTCCTGAGCACCACCGAGACGCCCATCTACCTGCATGCCGCGGCCCTGCTGCCGTGGCTGGCGTTGGCGGCGATGGCGCTCGCAGAGCGACCGGCCGGGCGCCCGGCCGCCGGCCTGGCGGCCATGCTGGCGCTCACCGCGCTCGGAGGCGATCTGCAGGGCGCCATGTTGCAGGCGCTCCTGGCCGGGGCGTACGTCCTCGCCTCGCCTGGCGCGCCGTGGCGGCGGCTGGCGTGGCTGGCCTTGGCGGGGGCGCTCGCGGCGGCGCTCGTGGCGCCGGCCGCGGGGGCGATCCTGGTCACGGCCGCCGAGTCGGGTCGCGCGGCGGGGCTCGGCCTTGCGGAGGCCACGAGCTGGTCGCTGCACCCGGTGCGGCTGCTGGAGCTCCTGGTCGGGCCCATGAGCCCACCGGGCCTGCTGGAGAAGCAGGGCGGAGAGCTGGCGCGCTTCCTCGGCGGCGGGGGCCAGGGATATCTCTGGGCCTCGTCGGAGCTGGTGGGGCTGGCGGTGGTGTGGCTCGCGCTCTGCGGCCTGTTCGCGCGCAAGCGGAGCCGCGCGCTCACCTTTCACCTCGCGCTGGCGGGCGTCGCCTTGCTTCTGGCGCTGGGTTCGTTCGGAAAGCTGTACGTGCTCGCCTACGAGGCGCTGCCGTTCTGGCGCAGCTTCCGCTACCCGGAGAAGCTCATGCCCTTCGCGCTGCTCGGACTGGTGGGCGCGGCGGCGGCCAGCGAAAAGGTGGTGGGGGAACGGCGCGGGCTGGCCGGAGGCATCCTGCTCGGCCTCACGGCGACGCTGCTCGCCGCATGGGCCGCGGCCTCGTCAGAGGGCGTCGGGAGGCTCCTGGCTTGGCTCGCTCCGGGCCCGCCGGCGAGCCCGGAGCTTGTGGACGCGCTCGCGCTCGCCATCCAGACGCGCGCCCTGGCCGCGCTGCTGGTGGCGGTGGTGATGGGAGCGGTGCTCCGGTTCTGGCCGCAGCGCTGGGCGTGGGCGGCGCTCGCGCTGTCGGTGGGCTACGCGTGGTGGGCCGACGAGGGCCTGGTGCCCGGCCGCGACCGCGAGCTGGTGGAGCTGCAGCCCACCCTCCTCGGGCCGTTGCGCGAGCACCTCGGCGCGGCGCCGGGCCGCCTGCGCTCGATGCCGGAGTCCTTCTCCTTTCCGCATGGCGGCGAGCTCGGCGCGGTGAACGCTGCCCTGCTCGGCGACCTGCAGAGCCTGGATCCCGACCAAGCCGCGCGGTTCGGACTGGGAAACATCAGCAGCTACCTGCCGGGGATGAAGCGCGAGCTGGTGGAGGCGTGCGGCGATGCGCCGCCGTGTGCCTCGCCGTGCGCACGGCGGCTCGGGGCGCGCTTCTGCGTGGCCGCGCCCGAGGAGCAGCCCAACCTCCGGGCGCACCCCGAGCTCAAGCTCCTGGCCGAGGCCACGTCGCCGCGGCTGGCGTTGCTCGAGGATCCTCGCGCTCGGCCGTTGGTGAGCCTGCCCCGGCTCCGCGGCGCGCGCGACGGGCATGAGGCCCAGCTGCGCTTCGCCAACGACGACCCCTGGCCCGAGGACGTCGCCTGGCAGGTGGGCCTCGGCACGGAGCGCGAGCCGGCCGTCGGCCAGGTGCGGAGCTCCCGGTCGCGCCCGGACGAGATCGAGGTGGAGCTGCAGCTCGACCGCGGGGGCCCGGTGCTGGTGGCCGAGCAGTGCTCACCGGGTTGGCGTGCCACGCTGGACGGGCAGCCGGTGCCGCTGGCCATCGCGGACCTGGCCTTCTGCACTTTGAACGCGCCGGCCGGGGGGCACAGGGTGGTGCTGCGCTACGTCCCGCCCGGGTGGCCATGGGTCTGGGCCATCTTTTCGCTGGGGCTCGGCGCGACGGTGCTGCTCGCGCTCCGGCGACCGAAGGCCGTTTAGCGTCGCGGCCGGCCGGCGCTCGCTGCGCCGCTCGGACGGCAAACTCTTCACCGGCGTTCGGCGTTCCCGGGCAAGCCGGGTTGGCCTATTGTCGCCGTGAGATCGAACGCGTCGGGCTCGCGAGGAATGGCCCGCCCGCGGTCGAGACCGACTCCCCGTGACCGTACCGGCTCAAAAATCTCCAGCGCTCGTCTGGGTGGCGATCCTCGCGGCGCTCACGTTCGAGCTGCAGGGGCTGGTTCGGCGCGATCCTGTTCTCAGCCGGGACGACGAGGCCCTCATCCGGCCGCTCCAGCGTGCCCACGGCCTGGCCGACTACGTGGCCGGGGTGCGCGGGGGCCAGGTGCTCGACCTCCAGCCGGTGCGCGACGCGTCGCTCTGGGGGGACCTGGCGCTCCACCGGCTCACGGGCGTGAGCACGTTCCACCTCACCAACCTGGCGCTGCTGCTGGTGCTCCTCGTGCTCCTGCAGCGCCTGCTCGCCGCGCGGTGGGGGCCCACCTGGGCCGTGGCGGCTGTGGTCGCGCTCTATGCCTTCCACCCGGTGGTGGCCAACACCGTGAGCTGGATCGCCGCGCGCAAGCACCTGCTCTCCGCCGTCTTCATCCTCGCGGCGACGGTGGTGGCCACGCGAAAGGACAAGCCCCTGGGCCCCGGTCGCCAGCTGGCGGCGGTGGCGCTGTACACGCTCTCGGTGCTCTCGCAGCCCATCACCCTGCTCTGGCCCGCGTGGCTGGCGCTTGAGCTCTGGCTGCAGACGCGAAACCTCAAGAGCCTGGCGCCGCTCCTGGTTCCGCTCGCAGGGGTGGCGCTCGTCGTGGGTGGCGTGAACGTTTGGTACTATAGAACGATATTCGTAAGTCTCGCCCACGGCTCCAAGTTCGTGGAGGCGCCCGAAGGGACCATTGCGGTCTCGTTGCTCGCGATCGGCAGATACTTGTTCAATTGTATTTTACCGGTGGCCGTCGCCACGACGTATGACCCGGGCCGCTGGTTCAACCTCGTGGGGCTCTGCCTGCTGCCGCTCCTGGCGTTCGTGAGCCTCAAGCTGGGCCGCACCGCGGACGTGGTCTCGGGCTGGGGAATGTTCCTGTTTCCACTGATCCCGGTCACCGCGCGGATGACCAACATCTTCGTCTCCGACACCTACCTCCTCGTCCCGCTCGCGGGCCTGGGGATGGTGGGGCTCGCGGTTTGGGACGCGGTGGGCAACAGCCGCGGGCGGGCGGCCGTTGCTGGCGTGGCCGCGGCGCTCGCCGCGGTCGCCTTCATCATGCAATCTCACGTCGTCGCCGCCAGCTGGAGCTCGGAGGCCGCGCTCTGGGATCACGCGTACCACACCGAGCCCACGCCGAACGCACTCGCCAAGCAGTCGTTCTATCTCCTCGGTGCGGGGCGGCTCGACGAGTCGCTCCAGGTCGCGGAGCAGCTCCTGGAGTGGGAGCCGCACCACCCGGAGGCGGCCTACGTCTTCGCGCACGCCGTTGCCGAGAGCCGGTCACTCACGCCTCGGGAGAAGCTCGCGCGCCTCGATGCCAGCCCTGCGCACGATGCGTGGACCGACTATTTTGGCGCCGTCGTCGCTGCCAAGGCGGGCGACTACGGAGCAGCTCTCGCGCGGGTGGCTCAGGCCGCGGACGGGGCGTCGCGCTTTGGCGGGCAGGCGGCCGTGGTGGCCGCCGAGGCCGAGTTCTTCTGTAGAAAGGCGGGTCGTTCAGATTGTGAAGCGTTGGTTGCAAAGTATGAGCAGTCTGCCGGTGCCGCCTGGGAGCCCATGAAGTACGCCGGTCGCCGCCGCTCGCTCGGCCTCGCGGAAACCCAGAACCCGATCGGCTCGCCGTGAAGCGCCGCTTCCGCATTCTGTGGCGCGGCGCGCACGTGCTGAACGTGCTCGCGTTCCTCGCGTTCTTCGCGTTCGTGGTGGCGAGCAACGACTTCGACTGGGACCACTTCTTGACCGGTGCCGAGGTCGATCGGCGCGCCTGGGTCATCGATCACGAGCCCCCTGTGTGGTCGTACCAGCTCTGCGGCGGCGTGACGCGCGCCGGTGATCCTCAAGCGTTCGGTCTCTCGCCGCTCTTCCTCTGGGTCGTGCCCCAGGGCTCGTTCTGGGGACTCAAGACAGCCTGGCTCGCGCTGGCGGTGCTGGGCTTCGTGTCGCTTCGGAGGATTCTGAGCATCTTCTTGCTGGGGGGGGTCGCGAGGGAGCTCCGCAAGAGCGAGCGCCTCGCGCTGGATTGGGTGAGCCTCGCGTTCGTGCTCGGCAACTACTTTCTCTGGCATGCGCATGAGGGCCACCTCACAATCGCGCTCGGGTTCCTCGGGTTGGCGATTATCGAGAAGCTCTTCAGCGCCTTCGCTCACGGATTTCGTTGGCGCTCCGCCGTCGCGGCGACCTTGATGACCTGGGCGTATGTCTCCGGCGGGTTCTACCACTCGCTGGTGTTCTTCATTGCGCCGCTCTCCTTGGCGCTGATTCTGGGCGTGGGTTGGAGTCTCGTGGCGCAAAGGGCGCGCCGCCTCCCGCCGGTGGGGAACTGGTCGGCGCTGGCAAAACTAGCGACCGCGTGCGTTCTGGGTATCGGGATCGGTTTCTATAAAGTGTATGCGGTTGCCAGCTATCAGGCCCTGCTGCCACGTACCACCACGCACGCGGTCAATGGAGTTGACGGGGCGGGCCCGTTGCAGACGCTGGTGTATCAGTTGGTGCCGTCGCTGGACGGGGCCTTTCTCGGCGGATTTCGTGGCTGGCCGCCATGGGGAATCTGGGAGACGAGCGCGTTCAACCTGAACGCCTGGGGCCTGCTCATCGCGGCGGGCCTTACGCTGATCTGGCGCGCGCGTGGTCAGAGCCTCGCAGCGGAGCGCCGCTCGAGCAACGGCGGCCCGCTCAGGCACTCGCTCGTGGTGGTAACTGCGATCGTCGGGGCGGTGGGGCTCTGGTTCTCCCTGGGTGAGCTCGCCCCGATCTCCGGTTTTGAGGTGCTGAACCGGCTCACCCACAACTCCGTCCGCGTGGCTGGGCGCTTCCAGATCCTGTTTGGGCTCGCGGCGGCCATGGGGCTCGCGCTGCTGCTGGGGCGTAGCAGGCGCCTCGCGCACCAGTTTGCGAAGTATGGAGCCTGGACGGCTCCTGTGTTGCTGGTGCTGAATCTCACTTCGTTCCTATCGACGCTCCGGCCCGAGTCGGCGCGCTCTATCCTCTCGGCACCGAAGGATCCGATCGCGCATATGAATACGCTTCGGGTGGGCCGTGAGCGCAGCGAGGATCACTCGTACATGTACCGCTCGATCCTGCGTGGGATCGCGATGCTCAACTGCTACGACCCGATCGCCCGCGAGACGCGGCTGGTCCGCGAGTTCGTGGGCCGGCCCGAGTTCATGAATGGCTCGGGCCACCTGCAGGACGGCACCGTGCTCCCGCTGATCGACCCCCAGGTGGGCTCGCCGCCGGAGAGCTGCCGGGCAGGGAGCTACTTCACCCAGAACCGGATCGTGATGGACGCGAGCTGCCCCGTGGGCACCTGCGTGAACGCCAACGGCCTCAACCTCTGGGGTGACTCGCGGCTGGTGCTGAACACCGAGTTGAACAAGTATTGCCTCGGTTCTTCCTCGAGGTGAGGCGCGCAAATGTCGACGGCCTCGAGACCTTCATCTGCGTTGGGCCGACTGTGGATTTTCTCCCCCGTCTACTTCGACGTGGAGAGCTACCTCAGGCTCCGCGACGAGCTTACGAGTGCGCTCGACGCCGCCGGGCTCGGCGGGCTGGAGCGCAGGTTTCTCATCATCGACGACAGCGCCGGGCTCGACCCGGACATGGCCCGGCTCACGAGAGCCACCGACTCGCAGGTCATCGTGGCGCCGTTCTCGCTGGGGCACCAGCGTGCTCTGGTGTACGGCCTGCGGACGGCTTCGGCCCAGATGAAGGATGACGATCTGGTGGTCACCCTCGACGCCGATGGCGAGGACCAGCCTGCGGATCTGCCGCGCCTGCTCGCGCCGCTGCTCGCGGATCCCGCGTCGTCGCGGCGGGTGGTGCTCGCCGCGCGCACCCGGAGGCGGGAGTCGTTCACGTTCCGGATGATGTACCTGTGCTTCAAGATGCTCTTCGTGACCGCGACGGGCACCATCATCCGCTCGGGAAACTATGCGGCGTTCCGGGGCTGGTTCGCGCGGAACATGCTCTTTCATCCGTATTTTGATCTTTGTTACTCGTCGTCGCTCGTGGCCTTCAACATGAACCTCGAGCGCGTGCCTTGCGAGCGCGGGACGCGCTACGCGGGGCAGTCGCGCATGACGTTCTTGAAGTTGATCATGCACGGCCTGCGCATGTTGATGCCCTTCGCCGACCGGATCGCCATCCGCGGGCTGGTGTTCTTCTCTTCGGTGATCGCACTCACGCTGGCTTTTGGCGCCTGGGTGGTGGGCATCCGGCTCTTCACCGATCGCGCCATCCCGGGCTGGGCCACGTACTCGTGCCTGTTGGCGCTGGTGCTCTCGGGCGTGGCGCTGGCGTGCATCCTCTTGCTCTTCACGCTCTTCGTGCAGAGCCAGAGCCTCTCCATGAGCCGGCTCGACGTGCACCTGAGGGGCTCCGTAGATGGCTCATGATCTGGAGAGCCACCTCCTCGATCAGCTCTCGCTCGAGCGCGACTACTTCTGGCACCGGCTGCGCTGGCAGGCGGTGCAGGCCTACCTGCCGCGGGAGCGGGCGTTCGGGCTGGTGGACGTGGGCGCGGGCGCGGGTCTGCTCGGCGAGTCCGTGGCGGAGGCGTTTCCCAGTGCGCGCTACCCCTTCGTGGAGCCCATCCCGGCGCTGCACGACGAGCTGGTGGGCCGCCACGGTGCCCGGGCGGACCTGGGTAGGGACCGGCCCTTCGAGGGCTGCGGGGTGGTGACGCTTCTCGACGTCCACGAGCACCAGGCCGACGACGTGGGCCTCCTGACCGCGCTCGCCGCGCGGATGACTGCGGGCACCGCGCTGATCCTCACGGTGCCGGCGTTCCCCTGGCTCTGGAGCGGATGGGACGTGGCGCTCGGCCACTTCCGCCGCTACACCCGGAGCCCGTTGCGCCGCGTGCTGGACGCCGCGCGCCTGGAGACGCTCGAGGTGAGCTACCTGTTTCCCGAGATGGTGCCGGCCGGGTTGGCGCGCCGGGTGCGGCTGGGGGCGCGCGCGGACAGTGACGCGGTGGCCCTGCCGCGGCTCTCGCCGTGGGTGAACCAGGCTGCCTACTGGGCGGGGCGGGTGAGCCTCTCGCTGCGGCGGTTCCACCGCGTGGGCACCTCGCTGCTCGCCGTCGCGCGGAAGAGGTAGGCGGGTCGTCCGGTGCGATTGCTCATGTTCCAGCTGGCGCTGTTCACCGGTCTCGTGTGGTGGCGAGCGCGCCGTCGAGGCTGGCAGCGCGTCGCGCGGGGCGTGGCCGTGCTCGGTGGCGCCATCGCTCTCGCCACCCTGCCACACACCCTCTACGGCTGGCGGGTGCAGGAGCACGTTCCC
This sequence comes from Deltaproteobacteria bacterium, assembly GCA_018266075.1. Taxonomy (GTDB): domain Bacteria; phylum Myxococcota; class Myxococcia; order Myxococcales; family SZAS-1; genus SZAS-1. The sequence goes on from JAFEBB010000023.1 coordinate 45,726, forward strand.
GCTGCGTATCTCGGCCCGCAGATGGTCATCGCTGGCGGCTGGTACTTCTTCGCGCTGCTCGTGGGATTCGGGCTCTGGATCTGGGACGGCCTCGCGTCGCGGCTGCCCGGCCCCACGACGCCGGTGGATCCGAGTCGCCGCCGGCTCCTGACGCACGCGCCGGTCCTGCTGGGCGTCGCGGCGCCTGTGGGCATGGTGGAGGGCGCACACGAACCGGAGCCCACGCCGGTGCGCATCGCATCGCCGAAGTTGCCCGCCGCGTTCCACGGGCTGCGCGTGCTGCAGATCAGCGACCTCCACCTCGGGCCATGCCTGGGGCTGGACTGGCTGGAGCGCGCGCTGGCTCGTGCCGCGAGCACGCCCGTGGACCTCGTGGCCGTCACCGGCGATCTCTCGGACGACGTGGAGCTCATGCGGCCCGCGCTCGCGCGCATCGCGGCCGTGCCCGCACGGTTCGGGCACGTGGCCATTCCAGGGAACCACGAGCACTACGTGGGCATCGACCGCTTCGTGCAGGAGGTGAAGGCTTCGCCGGTGCGGCTGCTCACGGGCGAAGTGCTCACCCTCACCCAGGGCACCGACGCGCTGCAGGTGGTGGGCATCGACTACCCGCACCTCCGCGGCATCAAGGACGAGGTGCAGTTCGCGTCGTTCCTCGACGGCGCGCTCTCGAAAGCGGGGCCGGGCTTCAAGCTCCTGCTCAGCCACCACCCGGACGCGCTCGATCAAGCGGCGGCGCGCGCCATCGACGTGGTGCTCGCGGGCCACACCCACGGCGGGCAGATCAACATCCTCGGGCGTTCGCTGCTCGCGGGCTGGCTCAAGTATCCGCGCGGGCGGTACACGGTCGGCGCGACGCAGATGTTCGTGACCACCGGGCTCGGCCACTGGATGCCGTTCCGGGTGAGCTGCCCCACCGAGCTACCCGTCATCGAGCTGGCGCGCGGTTGACGCGCTTGTCCCGGCAGACGAAGGGTGTGACGCTTTGCCCGTGATGACGGTCGCTCCTCCTGTCGAGCTTGCACCGCCGGAGCCGCAGGTGCAGAGGCGCCGCCAGGTGGCGCTGGGGGCCCTGACCTTCGGGGCCGCGGCGCTGATCGTCCAGTCGGGCATGCCGGGCCTGCCAGACTCCGACCCCTACCGGCACATGGCCTATGCGACGGAGCTCTTGCGCTCGGGCTTTGCGCTGCGCGGGCACCCTTTCTTGCCTCTCACCCTCCTCGGTGACTCGGGGGTGGACCTCTGGTGGGGCTACCACCTGCTGCTCGTGCCCTTCACGCCGCTGGGCGTGATCTGGGGGGCGCGCGCCGCAGGTGTGGTGGGGGCCGCAGCGGTGGGCGGGTTCGTGTCGTGGTTTCTGGCGCGCTGGGGCCAGCGGAGGGCTGCCTTCTTCGCGATGCTTGCGCTGGCCATGTCGCCCACGTTCGTCCTGCGCGACGCCTGCGCCCGGCCCACGCACCTCACCGTGCCCCTCCTGCTGGTGAGCCTGGCCGCGGGGACGGGAGAGCTCGCCTGGGGCTGGGCGGCGCTGTCCGCGGCGCTGCACCTGTGGCTGCACCTCTCGGCCCCGCTGGCGCCGGTCTTCGCCGGGCTGGGCTGGCTGGCCTCGCTCTCCGCGGGTCGCAGGGACTGGCCCAAGGCCGTGGCTGCGTCGGTCGCGGGCCTGCTGGTGGCGCTGCTCGTCCGCCCCGACCGGGCCCACTTCCTGCGCGTCGCCGCGCTCCACAACCTGGGCGCGATGGGCTTTCTCTCGGGCGGACTCTTGCCGCACGCCGGGGCCGAGCTGGAGCCCATCCGTGTGGACCAGCTCGTCGGCGAGATCGGGCTGGGGGTGGCGGTGCTCGTGCTGGCGCTGGTGTTGGCGCGCGGCCGGGCCGCGACGGGCCCTGTGGTCGTCCGCCGGGCGATCCTCGGGGCGGTGCTGCTCACGCTGGGCATGACGCTGCGGAGCGGCAGGTTCCTCGACTACCTGGCCCCGCTCCTGGCGGTGGCGGCGGGGTTGAGCTGGCCTTCGAAGCTCGAGTCGGCGGTCCGCACCCGGGTCCGGGCGATCTCGGTGGTGGTGGCGGTCGCCGGGCTCCTCGGGTTCTCGCGAGGCGTCGATCGGGCCTGGGAGGTTGGCCGACGCTACCTCCCGGCTCCAGCGTCCGTGGCCGAATTCGCGGAGCGGGTACGGGTCAACGTGCCCGCCGGCACCCTTCTTTTCACCGACGATATCTTCCTCACGGCGGTGCTCTACGCCTCGCTGCCGGAGTACCGCTACCTGAACGCCTACGACCCGGCTCTGCTCTACGTGCCCCACCCGGACCTCTTCTGGGTCTGGCACCACGCGGTGGTCGACGCGGCGTACTGCGACCAGCGGACGTGCGCCGGACAGGAGCCCAGCGCAGCGGCGCTCCGCCAAGCGCTGGCGCGGCTGGGGACGACCTGGGTGGTGACCTCCTACCCGCCTGGCGTGTTCTCCATGCAGTCTGTGCTGCTGCAGCACCCGCCCGGCTTCGAGTTGGTGGCCTACGTACCCGCCGACGAGGCCGGGCTCTTCCTGTGGCGCGTGGTCGACGCAGCGCCCGGGCCGCCGCCAGGCCCTTAGGGTCGAGCGGGGAGCGGCGTGTCAGGCCGCACCCAGACGCCGCAGCCTTCGGAGCCGCAGGGCCAGAGCGGTCGCCAGCCGGCGTCGCGCAGCGTGCGCTCGGCGCGCGAGCCGCGGGCGAAGCTGGCCCAGCGGACCTTCTCCTCGTCGAGCTTCTGGAGCCAGGCCTGCGCGTCCACGCCGTCCTCGAGGGGCAGGTAGAGCACGCGGTTCTGCCAGTCGCTGCGCCAGAGCTGGTACACGAACGAGGTGGAGATGTCGTAGGCGCTGGCCTCGCCGGGCTGGACGATTTGATCGCGCAAGGCGATGCCGGGTTGCTGCCAGTTGTCGAGCTTGAGGGTGGCGCGCTGCTCGGGCGTCATCTTCGCGGCGGCCTCGAGCACGTCGAAGACGCGGCCGGCGGGCTCGCGCGGGGCGAGCAGGCCCTGTCGCGCGGGCCAGGCCTGCCACGCCGCCCAGCCGGTGAGCCCCACGAGCACGATTTGCTGCAACCACGCGCGCGGCAGGAGCTGCACCAGAACGGCGCAGGCCAGGAGCCCCGCGGCGGGGAAGCCGAGCGTGTAGCGCGGCCACCAGCGGGCCGGCGTGGCCACGGCGGTGAGCAGGAAGAGCGCGACGGTGATGGCGCCCGGCGTGGGCTGCTTTCGCGCGAGCTGGACGCCCGCGTAAACGATCGCCACGGCCGCCGCGGGGAGCAGCGCGCACAGCCAGAGCGAGCCGAAGCCGCCGAGCCGCACGTCGGCGAGCCAGACGGGGTGCGGCTCGGTGAAGCTGCGCCACATGGCGTTCAGGTCGTCGGGGCCGCCGAAGGGCGGGGTGGTGAAGTCGGTGATGCGCCAGTGTGGATCGAAGTTGAAGACCTTGTTGCCGAGCAGCGGCACGTTCACTTCCGCGGGCCAGAACGGGTTGCCGAAGCGGACGAGGTCGCGCACGTAGGTGGCGCCGCCGAGGAGGAAGATGGCGGCCATGGCCGCGCCGGTCTGGGCGAGCAGCGACTTCGTGGCCCGCGTCTTCCGCCACTCGAGTCCCACGGCCAGCAGCACCAGCGGGGCGATCATCACCGTGTGCAGCAGCCCCGAGACCTTCGAGCCTGCATAGGCGCCGAGCGCGAGCGCGCCGAAGAGCCGGTGCGCGGGCTTGGCGTCGAGCCGGCCCAGGAAGAGCACCGCCGCGAGCCAGAGCCCGGCCGAGCCGGCGTCGTTGTAGTTGGTGGGCGTGTTCAGCCACACCGCGGGCAGCAGAAGCCAGAGCAGGCCCAGGCCCCAGGCGAGCGCGGGCTTGGCGCCGGCGTTGCGACACATGCTCGCCAGCGCGGCGGAGCCCATGAGCACCAGCGGGAGCTGGGCGCCGTCCAACAAGCGGTCGTCGGGGGCGAAGAGCACGTTCCAGAGCGAGAGCAGCTCCAGGCCCTTCGGGTAGCTGTTCACGAAGGGGATCCACGTGGCCACCCAGCCGAGCGAGTGCTCCTGGTACGCGTACGCGGAGATCGCGTCGTGGTACCACATCGCGTCCCAGCCCCAGCTCGGGAGCAGGTACACGTAGGTCGCGAGCAACAGCGTGAGCCCGATCGCCAGGGCGGTGGCCAGGGCGCTTCCGCCGCCCCAGAGCGCCACGCGCGCGCCGGTGCGAAACCGCGCAAGCGTCGACGCCAACCGCGCTCGGTCCGGCCGCGTCCAGGCGATGAGGCCACCCGAGAGCGCGATCACCGCGAGGGCCACGGTCCACGGGTAGAGCGCGCCCGCGTAGCCCAGGCCTTCCGACGACGCGAGGACGATGGCCACCGCCGTCACGCAGCTGCCCACCAGCAGCTCGCCGATGCGGAGCTGTTCGGCGAAGCGCATCGCCAGCGCCCAGCCGGCGGCCCATGCCAATGCGGTGAGCGCAGCCCAGAGCAGGAAGCCCATTGGGCGCGCACGGTGCCACAGGACGCCTGAGGCGAGAAGCTCCGTTCAACCAGCTCGCCTCCGCCTCCAGCCCCGGCAGTCAGCCTCGGCCGAGGTACACCCGCGCGCTCCAGGGCTGCAGCATCCCCAGCTCTCCCGGTCCGCCGTAGCGAAGCTCCTGCGTATCCATCACCAGGGTGAAGCCCGCGCCGGGATCGCACGCGCGCGGCGGAGCGTCGAAGGAGAGGAGCACCAGGCTCTTCTCGCCGTTGGCGGTGCGCAGCACGCGGACCACCTCACCGTCCACGCTCACCCGCGGCGTCACGCAGCTCAGGCTGGGGTGGGTGGCGCGGAGCTCGAGCAGCGAGCGGTAGAGCAAGTAGAGCTGCGCGTGCCCCTCCTCGCGGCGCAGGGAAGGGTGCACCCGCGAGCGCGCGAAGGTGGTCTCGTGCTGCGGATCCGGCACCGCCTGAGATTCCAGCTCGGGGAACTCGCGCGCGCGTCCCTCGGTGACGGCGCGGCCGAGGGCGGGATCCTGGTGGCTGGTGAAGTAGAGGAACGGCGCGTCCTCGCCCCACTCTTCGCCCATGAAGATGAGCGGCACGTGCGGCGCGAGCAGGGTGGTCACCGCCGCCAGACGCGTGCGCGCTGCGTTCACCAGGTGGTGGAGCCGCTCGCCCCGCGCGCGGTTGCCGACCTGATCGTGGTTTTGATCGCAGACCACGAAGCGCTCCGGCGCGAGGCCGGCGCTCGAGTCGCCGAAGGGCCGCCCGCGAAACCTCGACAGCTGGCCCTCGAACACGTACCCGCGCTCCAGCGCCGCCGCCACCTGCTCGGTGCGACCGAAGTCCACGTAGTAGCTGTGCCGCTCGTCGGTGAGCCGCGCGTGCAGCGCGTGGTGGAAGTCGTCGCTCCACTGCGCGTCGAGGCCCCAGCCCTCCGGCCGCGGCCGCAGGACCTTGCTCTCGTTCAGGTCGCTCTCGCCGATGAGCAGCGCCGGCCGGCCGGTGCGCGCCTCGAGCGCGTCCACCTCCGCCGCGAGCTGGGCCAGCACGTGCGGCTTGGTGTCGTCCACGATGCCGTGCACGGCGTCGAGCCGGAGCGCGTCGATGTGGAAGTCCTCCAGCCAGCGCAGCGCGGAGTCGATGACGAAGCGCCGCACGCCTGCGCTCTCCGGGCCGTCGTAGTTGATGGCCGCGCCCCAGGGCGTCTGGTGGCGGTCGGTCCAGAAGGGCATGAACTCGCCGTACCAGCAGCCCTCCGGCCCGAGGTGGTTGAAGACCACGTCGAGCACCACCGCCATCTCCAGCCGGTGCGCGGCGTCGACCAATCGTTTGAGCTCAAACGGTCCGCCGTACGGCTGGTGCACGGCGTAGAGGTTCACGCCGTCGTAGCCCCAGTTGCGCGTGCCCGAGAACGGCGCCACGGGCATGAGCTCGATGGCGCGCACGCCCAGCTCGTGCAGCATGGGGAGCTGGCGCACCACGCCGGCGAAGTCGCCGGTGGCCGAGAAGCTGCCCACGTGGAGCTCGTAGATGGTCCAGTCGCGCAGCGGCGGCGGGCGGAAGGTGGCGTCCGTCCACGGAAACGCGGGATCGAGCAGCATCGCCGGGCCGTGCACGCCATCTGGCAGCAGCGCCGCGGCCGGATCCGGCCGGATCCGCTCACCGTCGATGCGATAGGCGTAGCGCATGCCCGGGCGCACACCCTCCACGCGGAAGTCGGCGCGCCCTTCGCTGTCGCGGTGAATCGGCAGCGCGCGGCCAGTCTCCGGGAAGACGAGCTCGAGCTTCTTCGGCTTCGGCGCCCAGATGTGAAACCGCGCTTGCGACGGGCCGGTGGGATGGCTGCCTGCTCGGACGCTCATCTCGCGAAGGTAAGCCCGGGTGTCGAAAGGGCAATCCCGGCGAGCGGCCGAGCCTCGGAGAGATTATGGATCTGCCCGAAGGCCAACGGTCCCTGTCACCTCGGGCAGGGCTTGCGGCTCCAACATCGGCCGGCCGTGGCAAGGACGACGTCCCATGACCCAGCTCCCCGTGACCGAAGGCAAGCTCACGCTGCACGCCGAGACGAACCTGCCCACCCGGCAAGGCCGCTTCCGCATGGTGGTGTTCAAGTACGAGGGCGAGCCGGGCGAGCACATCGCCATGATCAAGGGCGACGTGCGCGGCGCGGAGGACCTGCCGGTGCGCGTGCACTCCGAGTGTCTGACCAGCGAAGTCTTCGGCTCGCTGAAGTGCGATTGCCGCGACCAACTCCAGGGCGCGCTCGCCACCATCGAGCGGGCAGGGCGCGGGATGGTCGTGTACCTGCGCCAGGAAGGCCGCGGCATCGGGCTCATCAACAAGGTGCGCGCCTATCAGCTCCAGGAGCAGGGCGCGGACACCGTGGAGGCCAACGAGCTGCTCGGGCTTCCGGTCGAAGGTCGCCAGTACGACGCGGCCGCGGCGCTCTTGAAGCACCTGGGCGTGCAGAGCGTTCGGCTGCTCACCAACAACCCCGACAAGCTCCACAAGCTGAGCGAGCTGGGCATCGCCGTCTCCGGGCGGCTGCCGGTGGTGGTGGCGGCGAACCCGTTCTCGGCGAGCTACTTGCGGGTGAAGCGCGAGCGTATGGCGCACCTGCTCGCGGGCGAGGACGCCGACAACGAAGAGCTCGACGCCGCCGAAGCCCTGGCGTTCGGGCGAATCGCGGGCCTCTGAAGTCGTCAGGTGACCTGACTAAATCGCGGCCTGGGCGATCACCGCGTTCGGCCCGCCGCGCTCGAAGGCGCGCAGGATCCGCTCGGCGCGGGTCATGTCGGTGTGGGCGATCTCGGCGAGCGGCTCGAGGAAGTCGGTCTCGTCCTGGCAGTGCTGGCGGACCAAGCCACGACGGGCGATGGCCACGAGCTCCACGGCCAGGTCGCGCGCGCGATGGCGTCCGCAGGGCGCATCGAGCGCGCGGCGGGCGACGTCGTGGCGCAGTTGCTGGCGACCCTTGGCGTCGAGCATCTCGGTGAGCTCGATGGCGTCGCCGCGCGCGGTCTCGTCGTAGAGCACGCCCTTCCACAGCGCGACGATGGCCACCGCGAGATCCGGCCCGGCGGCATCCGCGGTGCGCAGCTCGATGACCTGCTTCACGCGCACGTCGGGGAAGAGCGTGGTGAGGTGATCGGCCCAATCGCCCACGGTGGCGCGCTCGTTCTCGAAGCCCTTCTGCATGAAGTCGCGGAAGCGAAGGTTCGGCGGCGCGAGGTAGCGGCCGTCGCGGCGAAGGAAGATGACGGGCGCGTCGAGGCCCCAGTCGACGTACTTGTCGAGCGTGAAGCCGCCGTCGAAGTGCAAGAGGCCCGTGCGCGCGGGATCGACGTCTTCCCACACGCGCATGCGGTAGCTCAGGCACCCGCTCGGCTGGCTGTTCGCGAGCGGCGAGCAGGCGCAGAGCGCGGTCACGAGCGGCGAGATGCTCGTGGCCGCGGCGAACTTCTCCGCGAGATCGTTTTCGTCGGCGTAGTCGACGGACGCTTGAGCCGTGCCCGTCATGAGCATCATGTCCAGGCCGAGCTTGCCGTGCGCCTCGAGGTAGCGGCGCATCACCGCGTAGCGCTCCTTCGGCATCCAGAGGCCATCCGCCGTCGTGCCGAAGGGCCGGTAGCCCATCGACGTGAACCGCAGCCCGAGCTCGCTCGCGATCGCGCGCAGCCGCGCGAAGTGCTCCGCCTGCTCGGTCGCCACGGCCTTGACGGACGTCGTCGGCGAGCCGGCGAGCTCCACCTGTCCACCGGGCTCGAGCGAGAGCTGCGCGCCGTCGTGAAGCATGGCGATGGCGCGGTCGTGCTCGAGGAACGGCTGAAAGCCCCAGCGCTCGAAGCGTCGGAGCAGGGTCTCGATGCCGCGCGGGCCGTCGAAGGGGATCGGCGAGGTGCCGAGGAAGCCCACGCTCTCGTGCTCGAGGCCGATGCGGTGCTTCTCGACGGGCTTCATGCCCGCGCGGAACGGCGCGAGGAGCTGGTCGCGCGTTTCGAGCGGGGTGGCGGTTTCGGGGCGGTTGTCGAGTGACATGGCTGGACGAGCGAGCGCGGAACATAGCTTCCCGGTAGGATGCGCGCCATGAAGCCGCTGTTGCTCCTGGTCGACGACGAGCCGCACATCCGCGCCTTCCTGCGCAAGAGCGTGGGCGACAGGCTGCGCGTGGTGGAGGCGAACAACGGCGAGGAGGCGCTGCTCCAGATCCAGCGCGACCCGCCGGACATCGTGGTGATGGACCTCGAGATGCCGGTGATGGACGGGCTCGTGGCCGCCACGGAGATGCGCAAGCTGCCGGTGATGAAGGACAAGCCCATCATGGCGCTCACCGGCTACGACGACGACCAGATCGTGGCCAAGCTGCGCAAGGCGGGCTTCACCTTCTACGTGCGCAAAGAGGGCGACGCGCGAGAGTTCGTGAAGAAGGTGCTCGAGTTCGCAGGCGTGCTCGACGGCGGGACCGACGAGTGATCGCGATTGCGTTGGCGTTGGCGCTCGCGGGTTCGACGTCGGGCCAAGTTCCAGCTGATAAGGGCTCGCTTGGCACCGCCGAGTTCGAGGACTGCATCGGACGGGACGGGCACCTTCATGACTGCAATGACGGTGTTGGGCCGAAACCGTACCGGAAGCCGGTAGCATTCGAGCGACTGCTTGCCGATGGCGGCGTCGACCGAACGATCCTCAAGGAGGACGAAGCAAGACGGGTGGCGCCCCCGCTTCCCTCGGATGCGGAGTTGTTGGGCGCGGCCCCCAAGCGCATGACGTGCGCTTGGGTCGATACCCTCGGAGGCCAACCGCCGAAGCCTAAAGCCCGGCTGCCTGGGCAGACCGCTGATTGCTATCCACCTGATCGCGAGAAGTACTACTTGGGATCAGGCGTGGATGCCTTGGGCGACCGACTCATTGATTGTGCAGCACTCGTACCCTGCAAGCCTTCCGAGTTTCCAGACGGCCCAAAGGTGATGGTCGCGCTCGCGGCGACGGATGGCGGGCAACCATTCCACTACGACATCAGCGATCGGCTGGTGGATGGCGTGATGCCCGACGCCGGCCCGCTGGGCGCCGTTGATGCGGGCTTCAAGGAAATTGAGACTGGCACTCACTTCAAACACGCGCCCGAATCGAAGAACGAGCCGCTCACGCTCGCCGCCACCGGTGACGTCACGCTCGGCTACCACTTCGAGGAGTACTTCAACCTTCGCCTCGATGGCGGCGCATGGGCCGACGCCGGTCCCTCGCCCGCGCAGACGAAGGAAGCGCTCTTCAAATACCCGTTCGAAAAAGTCGAGCCGGTGCTCAGCGCGGCCGACATCGCCGTCGTGAACCTCGAGTGCCCGTTCACCTCGCGCGGCGAGAAGATCGCCAAGAATTTCAACTTCCGCGCCAGCCCGGAGCTCGGCGGCGCGCTCAAGCCCGGCGGCGTGCAGGTCGTGACCATCGCCAACAACCACTTGATGGACTACGGCCCCGACGGCGTCCGCGACACCATCGACACCCTCGACAAGCTCGGCATCGCCCACTTCGGCGCGGGCATGAACCTCGCCGAGGCGCGCAAGCCCGCCATCATCGAGCGCAAGGGCCAGAAGATCGCCTTCCTCGGCTACCTCTACATCGGCAACCCGCCCATCGAGCCCGTCGTCGTCTGGGCCACCAAGGACAAGCCCGGCGTTTCCGGCGCGGCGGGCGACCTCGACGCGCTCATCAAGATGATTAACGAAGATGTTAAGGCCGCGAAGAAGAAGGCCGACATCGTCGTGGTGTTCTTCCATTTCGGCAAAGAGGGACTGCACGAGATCCAGCCGTATCAGGCCACGCTCGCGCACGCGGCCGTCGACGCCGGCGCGAACCTCGTGCTGGGCTCGCACCCGCACGTGCTCCAGGGCGCCGAGCGCTACAACGGCGTGCCCATCGTCTACTCGCTGGGCAACTTCGTCTTCGGCGGCAACGCGAACCCGGGCAACAAGGAGAGCGCCATCTTCACCGCGACGCTCGTGGGCAAGAAGGTCACCAAGACCGGCTTCGTGCCCGTGCAGATCACGCGCTTCCCGGACGCGCCGTTCCAGCCGTTCCCGCTCGAGGACGACGCGAAGAAGCTCATCCTTCAGCACCTCGCTGACTACTCGAAGGCGTTCCCCGAGCCGCTGGTGAAGTAGCCGCGGATCCGGATCAAGCGGCCAACACACGCCGGCTTTTCGAGTTGACTTCCCAGTCAACAATTCTTAATTGACGTGCGCCCGACGCGCGGCGTCACGCGTCGCATCTCAGGAGCACGCATGAAGATCCTGGTCACGGTGAAGCGGGTCGAAGACCCGGAGTCGAAGATCAAGGTCAAGCCCGACGGCTCGGGCATCGTGACCGAGGGCGTGAACTACAAGATGAACCCCTTCGACGAGATCGCCGTCGAAGAGGCGCTCCGCCTGCAGGCCACCCACAAGGGCGAGGTGGTCATCGTCAGCATGGGCAAGCAGGACGTGCAGACCGAGATCCGCCAGGCCCTCGCGATGGGCGCCGACCGCGGCATCTGGGTGAAGCACGAGGGCGCCATGGATCCCGACGGCGCGTCGCGGCTGCTCCAGAAGATCGTGGAGAAGGAGAAGCCCGACCTCGTCATCCTCGGCAAGCAGGCCATCGACGACGACCAGAACCAGACCGGCCAGCTCCTCGCGGAGCGCCTCGGCTGGGGCCAGGCGACGTTCGCGTCGAAGGAAGAGAGCCTGGAGTCCGACGCCGAGAAGAACAAGGTGCCGGGCATCAAGATCACCGGCACGAGCGCGCAGGTCGTTCGCGAGGTGGACGGCGGCCTCGAGGTGCTGGAGCTCGCGCTCCCCGCCATCGTCACCACCGACCTCCGCCTCAACAAGCCGCGCTACGCCACGCTGCCCGGCATCATGAAGGCCAAGAAGAAGCCGCTGGAGGAGCTGAACCCGGCCGGCCTGGGCGTGGACGTGACCCCGAAGGTGGCGGTGGCGAAGCTGTCGCCGCCGCCGGCGCGCAAGGCGGGCATCAAGGTGCCCGACGTGGCCGCGCTCTTCGACAAGCTCAAGAACGAAGCCAAGGTGATCTGAAGCTTCTAGACCTATCGCGATATATCGAGATCAAGCCATGGCAAACGTCCTCATCTATGCGGAGCAGGCGGGCGGGACTCTGAAGAAGGCAGCGCTGCCGGCCATCACGGCTGGGCAGGCGCTCGCGAAGGCCGCGGGCGGCGAGTTCGACCTCGTCGTCATCGGCGACGGCGCCGCGAAGGCGGCCGAGCAGGCCAAGACCTTCGGCGCCAAGACGGTGCACGTCGTGGAAGGGCCGGCGTTCCAGCACTACCTGGCCGAGCCGTACGCGAAGGCGATCGCCGCGGCCGCGAAGGCCAGCGGTGCCACCTGGGTCGGCAGCGCCTCGACCGCGCAGGGCAAGGATGTGATGCCCCGCGTGGCCGCGCGCCTCGACGCCGGCATGGCCTCGGACGTCCTCAGCTTCGAGGGCTCCGGCGCCGACGTGACCGTGACCCGGCCGATGTGGGCCGGCAACGTGACCGCCAGCGTGAAGATCACCTCGGCGACGAAGGTCTTCACCGCGCGCACCACCGAGTTCGGCCAGCCCGCCACGGGCGGCGCCGGCGCGGTGAACACGCTCGCGGTGGACGCCGGTGCGAGCAAGACCAAGTTCGTCTCCTTCAAGGCCGTGCAGAGCGCGCGCCCCGAGCTCACCGAGGCGCGCATCGTCGTGTCCGGCGGCCGCGGCACCAAGGGCGACTTCAAGCCCATCGAGGGCCTCGCCGACGAGCTCCGCGCGGCGGTCGGTGCGAGCCGCGCGGTCGTCGACGCCGGCTGGCAGCCGAACGATCTGCAGGTCGGTCAGACCGGCAAGGTCGTGGCGCCCGAGCTCTACATCGCTGCGGGCATCAGCGGCGCCATCCAGCACCTCGCGGGCATGAAGGGCTCCAAGGTCATCGTCGCCATCAACAAGGACGGCGAGGCGCCCATCTTCCAGGTCGCCGACTACGGGCTCGTGGCCGATCTGTTCAAGGCGCTCCCGGAGCTGCAGGAGAAGATCAAGGCGGCGAAGTAGAGCCTGCCTCTTTCCAGCCCCTTCCTCGCCTCGCGGGGAAGGGGCTTCGTGTTTCATGAGCGAAGCACTCCTCGACGAGCTCGGTTGTTTTCGCATCGCCGTGCCCGTGCCGTTTCCGGCCGCGGGCGGTCCGGTCAACGTCTACGCGTTTCGAGACGAGGGTGGCGGCCTCGCGCTGTTCGACGCCGGCATCAAGAGTGAAGACGGTGAGAAGGCCGTGCGTGATGGCCTCGCCGCCCACGGCTTCTCCACGCGCGATGTGAAGCGGATCTTCGTCTCGCACGGACACATCGATCACTTCGGGTTTGCCTCGACGATCCAGCGCGAGAGCAATTGTCACATTTTTGTTCATAAGCTCGACGCCGCGAAGGTCCTCGAGGCCACGCGCCACATGCGCGACTCCGAGCCGTATGCGCGCTACCTCGCGAAGCTGGGGCTCGACGAGAAGCAGATCCATTCCGTGAAGAAGGGCAGCGACTACGCCCAGGGCTTCGCCGACGGCCTCCACGACATCCGCGAGCTTCAGGGCGGCGAGACGCTGCAGTTCGAGAAGTGCCGCCTCGAGGTGATGCACCTGCCGGGACACACGCCAGGCCTGATTTGCCTCTGGGACGCCGAGCATCAGGTGCTCTTCGCCGACGATCACCTGCTTCAGCGCATCTCGCCCAATCCGCTCATCGAGCTCGGGCCGAATGGTGAAGACGACAAGTTCCGTGCGCTGGTGACCTATCTGGAGTCGGCGCGGCGCGCGCAGCGCTTGCCCGCCAAGCTGGTGTGCCCCGGCCACGGCGAGCCGTTCGTGGGACATGATCAGCTCGTGGAGAAGCTGCTCGGCTTCTACGAGAAGCGTCAAGCGAAGCTCCTCGGTGCGCTCGGCGAGAAGCCGCACACAGCGCTCGAGCTCGTGGGCGCGCTCTTCGGCCGCATCTATCCGAACGAGCTCTTCCTGCAGCTCTCCGAGGTGGTGGGAAACCTCGAGGTGCTCGAGGAGCAGAAGCGCATTGCGCGCAGCTTCGACGGCACCGTGTACCGCTACGCGCTAACCTGAGCCGCATGCTCGGCCCGGTGACAGCACTCGTGCTCGCCGCTGCGCCGGCGGACTTCGACGCGCGCGTGATGCGCTTCGTGCACGAGGACAAGCTGCCGCCGGGGATCGCGCTCTACGTCGCCGATGGGAAGATCGCCGCGGTGAAGGCCTGGGGCGCGCGCGCCGACGACGAGAAGCTCACGCCCGAAGCCGACGCGCTCTTCCGCATCGGTTCGAACACGAAGACCTTCACGGCCCTCGCCATCCTCGCGCTGCGCGACGCCGGCAAGCTCTCGCTCGACGACCCGCTCACGAAGTGGATCCCCGAAGCGAAGCCGCGCCCCGCGCACGAGGGCGATCGCGCGCCGAACGTTCGCGATCTCTTGCAGCACCGCTCGGGTTTGCCGCGCGCGGGCTCGCTGCTGTGGCGGCAAATCACCAACAAGTCGATCAGCGACGAGGACGTGGTGTCAGCGCTGAGCGTGAAGCTCGAGGACGCACCGGGCGCGATGAAGACGTACTCGAACCTCGGCTACGCGGCGCTGGGGATGATCGTCGCGCGAGCGAGCGGCATGCCGTACGCCGAGTACGTGAAGCAGCACGTGCTCGCGCCGCTGGGCATCACTGACGCGGTCTGGCGCGCGGAGGACGTGCCCCCTGCGAAGCGAATCCATGGCCACGAGTCGCGCTTCTTCGGCGGGTGGAAGGTCGACGACGACGAGTGGCACCTCGGCACCATGGACGCCGCGGGCGGGCTCTACGCGAGCGCCAACGACATGGCCCAGCTCGCGCTCTTCGAGCTCGGCCAGCGCGACGGGCCGGTGAAGCCGGAGACCGTTCGCGAGAGCCAGCAGGCCGCGGACCCGACGCTCGGCAAGTCGGGCGGGATGGGCTGGGATCTCGTCGTCGCCGGAAAGAGCCACATCATCTACAAGAATGGCGGCATGAACGCGTGGAACTCGGGGCTGGTGATTCACCCCGAGAAGCGCGTGGCGCTGGTGCTCTTGCTCGCGGGCAAGTCCGAGCACGTCGACGAGGCCGCGCTGGGGATACTTAAAGATTTGGTTACATCGCCGGGCGCGCCCGATGCCGGCGCGAAGTGATCACCTCTTCGCGTCGAGCGCGGCCAGATCCTTCTTCAGCCGCTCGACCGTGTGCGGATTGCGCTGACCCGCGGGCAGCTTCTCGGCAAACGTGATGGCGTCTTGCAGCGTCTTGCGCGCCTCGGCCGGCTTGTTCATGCGCTGGTAGATCTCGGCGCGATTGGAGAGCACGCGCAGCGTCCGCGGGCCGTAGACCTTCTGCAGCGCGCGGTTGTTGGCCGCGAGCGCGTCGTCGAGCTTGCCGAGCTCCAGATAGATGAGCGCCTCGCGCGCGGGCGGGTTGTAGTCGTCGGGCAGGTCCTTCTCCGACTGCTGCAGCGCCGGCAGCGCACGCGCCGGATCGCCCACGGCGATCGACGCCACCACGCGATGCGGATCGAACGCGGCGCGCTCTTGTGGCGTCTTGGCCTTGGCCGCTTCCGACTCGAGGAACGCCAGCCACTCGCCCGCGAGCTTCTTCTTGCCCGCGAGATCGCCCACGTGCTCGCGCAGGTCGACGAGCGTCTCGTAGATGCCCGAGCGATCGTCACCGAGCAGCCCGGGGATCTTCAGCGCACCTTCCGCGAGCGGAACCAGCGCCTGCAACGCCTCGGTGCGCGCGGGCGAAGCGGGCGAGTCGCTCGCGCACTGCAGGCCCGTGGCGACCAGATTCGCGTACGCCGAGCCCTGCTGCATCGTGGGCGCGCGCTCGCGCGCGAGGTGCGCGCAGCCCGCGAGGTCGTTCGTCTCTTGCAGCGCGAAGTCGAGCGACTGGAGCACGCGCGGCGCGTCGGCCCAATTCGCGCCGCCTTGAGTGAGCGCGTCCCTATAGAGCTTGGCGGCGGCCGCGTGATCGTCCTTTGCCTCGGCGGCGTCGGCAGCCGCGAGCGTCTTCTGCGCTTGATCCGCGTGCGATGGATCCAGCGCGCGCGCGCCGTCATCCAGCAGCCCGCCCAGATCGCTGGCGTTGGCGCTGCCCAGCCACTTCAGCACCACGGCCTCATGCTGCGGATCAATGACCAGCAGCGTGGGCCACGCAGAGATCGGAAACTTCTCCTGGAACGCGGCGTTCTTTTCCTTCTCGGTGTCGACGCTGAGCCAGACGAACCGTCCGGCGTGCTTCGTGAGCGCCGCGTCGGTGAAGACGTAGGCGCGCATGAAGCGGCAGGTGTGTCACCAGGGCGCCCAGACATCGACGAAGAGCGGCAGCTTCTTCGCCTTCGCCTCGGCCAGCGCGCGGCCGTAGTCGTCCTCGATGAACGGCAGCGCCTCGGTCGAGGCGGCCGCGGGCGAGTGGCTGGGGGCTGGGGGCTGGGGGCTGGCAGCAGCGACAGCCAACGCGAGGATGGCAGCGTGCATCGTTAACCTTCCTGTTATGGACCAGGCGTGACCACGAGCTGGTCGGACGCGGTGTTGGTGCGGCCGGTGGTGTCGGTGACCTGGAGCTTGATCGTCGCGGGCTCGGCGCTCGGGTCGTTGCCGTCGACCACCACGTTCACCAGCGCGCTGTTGCCGTAGGGCGGGAAGTTCGACGAGCCCAGGCTCACCGAGAGATCCACGCAGCCGCCGTCGTTGCTCGAGGCGCAGGTGCCCAGGCCCGCGGTCACGGTCTCGAGGTGCGTGCCGTAGCGCGTAGTGCCCGGCGGCACGGTGAGCGTCCAGCGGAAGGTCTGCAGGCCGTCGCTCTGGCCATTGGGGCATGCGGGCGTAGAGTTGGCGTCGGTGTCGAGCGAGTTGGAGCCGTCGAGGGTGATCACGCCGCCGTCGGTCGAGGCGCTGCCCGGCAGGTTGCCGGTCGGCGTGAAGGTCGCGAAGGGATCGCAGTTCACGTACGTCGCTGCGCTGACGGTCACGAGCGCGTCGGGCGTGGCCGGATCGTTCGAGGGGATGTGCAGCGTGCACTCCACCTGGCCGCCGATGTGCGGATCGCGCGTGTGCGTGAGCGTCCAATCCGTGGTGCCGCTCGGGTTGATGGTGAGCGGGAACGTCGGCGCCGAGCTGAGCGCGAAGCGCGGCAGCGTGCCCGAGCCCGACGGGTTCGGATACGCGCACGCCTCCTGGCCGCCGTCGGCGGACTCCTGGGTGAAGCTCGGCGTCTGCACGATGAGCGGCGTCCCGCCGGTGTCGCGGACGGTGAGCGTTTGCGGGCTCGAATACTGATTTGGGTCGAAGGTGCCGTTGTTGAAGTCGAGGTTGGTCGGCACGTTGATAATCGCCGGGCTGCCCGCGACGAGGTGCGACGTCAGGCTCCCCGCACTGGTGGCGATCACCAGATCCTCGGCCGCCGTGCCGTTGAACGGGTGGTAGGCGACCGTAAAGTTCACGGTGGCGTTGGCGCCGCCCTCGGCGTCGAGCTGGAACGGCGCGGGCTGCGGCAGGTTGATGGTGAAGACGCCGCCGTCATCTGCCGGCACCGCCACGCTCGTCACCTGCACCGCGGCGTTGCCCACGTTCTGCAGCACGAAGTGGCCGACCACATCGCTGCCGCTGAGCGTGGCCTGGCAGAGGCCGCCGCCGTCGGTCTGGTTGAAGTCGCACTGGGGCGGGGTGAGCGTCACCTGCGCCTGCGTGCCCGTGCCCTGCAGGCCGACATAGATGATGCCGTCGGGCAGCAGGCCCGAGTCGGGCAAGAAGCCCTGGTGACCGTTCGGGTCGCCGGGCACGCCGTTGGTGGTGATGTAGAGGTCCGCGAGCGAGGTCGACGAGTCCACCGGCGCGAAGTCGAGCTGCACGTCGACCGTCGTTCCCGAAGGGATCGCGAGCGGGCTCGCAGCCGAAGGCGGCGCGCCGTGCAGGCGGAAGACCGCGCCGCCGTCGGGCAGACCGGCGTTGAGGATGCTGATGTCCGTGACGTTGAGCGTGGCGCAGCCGCTGTTCTGGAGATGAACCGGCTTGGTGGTCACGAGCCCCGAAGCCGTGTCCGCGAAGGTGAGGAACTCGCAGCTGCCGTCCTGCGGCGCGCCCGTCTGGTCCTCGCAGGTGCTGGTCCACGTGGGCTGCGGCGCCAGCGACTCGCCCTGGCCGGTGAGCCGCACGTTCACCTCGCCCTTGTTCGGGTCGTCGGTGTCGACGGTGATGGTGGCGCTCTGGTTGCCCTGCACCAGCGGCGCGAACTGCACGTCGATCTCGATCGACGTGGCTGCGGAGATCGAGGCGGGCAGGGTGGGCGGGTTGGTGATCTTGAAGCTGCCCGCGTTGGCGCCGCCGAGCGCGACCTTGGTGATGCTCAGGTTGTTGGTGCCCGAGTTCTTGATGAGGAAGCTCTTGCCCACCGCCGCGTTGCCCGAGCTCGCCAGGCAGGCCGGATCGAAGGAGAGCGCGGTGTCGTCCTCGGTGACGTCGTGCCCGTTCACGGAGAGCACCACGATGCCGCTGGTGGTGTTGGTGTGCGGCTTGGTGCCGCAGTTGCACGCCGGGATGAGCGCGAGCGTGACGAGAAGCGAGGGCCAGGTGCGACGCATGCGAGCTCCGCGTGGGCCGGCTCGGCCGCCAGCCAGGAGCGAGCACCTTACCTTCGAGAGCCGCACTGCGAAAGCACACGCATGTGGCGCGTGCGTGACGCCGCGCGAACGCGCGCGAAGATTTGCTGGGCCGGAGCCTTGACTTGCTGCGTTGTGGATCGTACGGATGCGATCGATCGTCGAATTCGGATCCGGATCCGGCGAGCGGTTTCACGGAGGAGCGCATGCCGCTCCGGGGAGTGCGATGAGCTCGTCGGGTATTCCGCGCACCTGGTCGATGACCGATTCGGTCGAGACGTACAACATCCGCAACTGGGGGAGTGGCTTCTTCGGCGTGAACGACGCCGGCCACCTCTCGGTGACCCCGGCGCGCAGCGACAACCGCGCCATCGATCTCAAAGAGCTCGTGGACGAGGTGGCCAAGCGCGGCATCGGCTTGCCGCTGCTGATCCGCTTCAGCGACATCCTCCGCTCGCGCGTGGTGGAGCTGAACGAGGCCTTCAAGAACGCCATCGCCGAGAACGGCTACCAGGGCCAGTACCGCGGCGTGTACCCGATCAAGGTGAACCAGGACCGCTACCTGGTGGAGCAGATCGTCAAGGACGGCCGGCCGTACCACTACGGCCTCGAGGCCGGCTCCAAGCCCGAGCTGCTCGCGGTGATGGCCATGCTCGAGGACGACGAGGCGCTCGTCATCTGCAACGGCTACAAGGACGAGGAGTACATCGACACCGCGCTCATGGCCACGAAGCTGGGCAAGCGCGTGATCCTGGTCGTCGAGAAGCTCACCGAGCTGCCGCTCATCGCCCAGGTGGCCAAGAAGGTGGGCGTGGAGCCGATGATCGGCCTGCGCGCGAAGCTCAGCACGCGCGGCGCGGGCAAGTGGGAAGGCTCGGCGGGCGACCGCTCCAAGTTCGGCCTCTCCGCGCGCGAGATGCTTGAAGCCATCCGCTTCATGAAGGAGAACGACTTCCTGAAGGGCTTCAAGCTGCTGCACTTCCACCTGGGCAGCCAGATCAGCGCCATTCGCTCCTTGAAGGAGGCGCTGCGCGAGGCGGCGCGCTTCTACGTGGAGCTCATCAAGGCCGGCGCGCCGCTGGAGTACCTCGACGTGGGCGGCGGCCTAGGCGTGGACTACGACGGCACCCAGACCAACTTCGCGTCGTCGATGAACTACTCCATGCAGGAGTACGCGAACGACGTGATCTTCCACATCGGCGAGATCTGCAATGCCGAGAAGATCCCGCACCCGAACATCGTGAGCGAGTCGGGCCGCGCGGTGACGGCGCACCACTCGGTGCTCGTGGTCGACGTGCTGGGCGCGGGCGAGTTCCGCGTGGGCAAGATCCCCGAGTCGCTGCCCGAGGACGCGCCCAAGCTCCTGCGCAACCTCTTCGACACCTACCGCGACGTGAGCCGCAAGAACCTGCTCGAGGCCTACCACGACGCCGTGGACGCCAAGGAAGAGTGCCTGCAGCGCTTCGGGCTGGGCTCGGTGAACCTGGAGCAGCGCGTGATCGCCGAGGATCTGTTCTGGGGCACGTGCCAGAAGATCCTCAAGCTCGTGCGCGAGATGGACGACGTGCCCGAGGAGCTCGACGGCCTGGAGAAGGCGCTCAGCGACACGTACTTCTGCAACTTCTCCATGTTCCAGTCGCTGCCCGACAGCTGGGCCATCGATCAGCTCTTCCCCATCGTCCCGATCCACCGTTTGAAGGAGGAGCCCACGCACCGCGCGGTGCTCGCGGACATCACCTGCGACTCCGACGGCAAGATCGACGCCTTCATCGGCAAGCGCGACGTGAAGCCGGTGATCGAGCTGCACGGCCTCAACGGCGAGCCGTACTACCTCGGCATCTTCTTGTGCGGCGCGTACCAGGAGATCCTCGGCGACCTCCACAACCTCTTCGGCAACACCAACACCGTGTACGTGACGCTCGGCGAGGGCGGCGGCTACATGATCGATCACGTGGTCGAGGGCGACACCGTGAGCGAGGTGCTGCAGTACGTGCAGTACAACCGCGACGAGCTGCTCGCGCGCGCGCGGCGCAACGTCGAGAACGCGCTGCGCACCAAGCGCATCACCCTCGAGGACTCGCGGCAGATCCTGCGCAAGTACGAAGAGGGCCTCGCCGGCTACACCTACCTCGAGCGCGACTAGTATCGCGGGATGCCCCCGCTCGTCGCGCTGCTGCTCATGGCCCACGCACCGTCACCGGATGCGAAGGGCCTCGCCATTGCGCAGATCGTCTACGAGGCCGAGCGCAAGCCCGACGGCGCGTGCTACCCGCTGCCCGTGAAGGAGACGTACGTGCTGACGCCCGCGGGGCTTCAGTACGGCGCCTACTTCGGCAACATGCCCACGAATATGAATCATAACGATTCTGTTACGTGGCCCGCGGGCGAGAAGGGCAACGCGGTGCTCGAGACCGCTCGGAGGCTCGCGAATGATCCCGCGTTGGGCATGAAGGCGCTGGGCGAGCATGAGTCGACGCCGAACATGGGACTCGACGTGTACCGGGTGACCGTGCGGCTCCACTCCGCAGACTCGTCGCGCGTGGTGAGCGATCACTCGACGCAAGCCTGGCGGGAGCTCGACGCCGCGTTCCAGGCGCTCATCGCCGACTTCGAGCGCGACACCGGCCGGCCCATGAAGCCCGAGCAGCTCTCGCAGAGCGCAGCCGTGCCGCTCGAACCGGCGGCACGCGCGACGCCGGTCGCCGAGCAGGCGCTGAAGCGCGCGTATGCGGCGTTCCGCGCCAAGAACAAGGGCGCGCCCGCGCACGATGGGCCGTGGCTGCGCGGCCTGCAGCCGAAGATCGAGAAGGACGTGCGCGGCACCACCACGGTCACGTGGACGCAGTTTGCTCCGGCAGGGTTCGAGTTCGAGGCGGTCGTCGCGCTGCCGCCGGATGGCGAGCCGAAGGTGCTCAAGGTCTCCGCGAGCTACGCGGCGGACTGAGCGCCCGTTCGTCACCAGGTGGTCACCCTGCGCACACGGCGGCTCTGCTATGACCGCGCGCCCGCGGGGGCGCGGAGGCTTCATGGCTCGCTCACTGTGCATCTCGCTGCTGATCTCGTGCGGCTGCGGCGCGATGCTTCCCGACTCGAGCCGCGTGCAGCGCAGCGCGCTCGCCGGCGACGCTGGCGCGCTCGGCACGTACAACGTCGCGCCGGGTGACGTGGCGGTGGCCGGCATCTCGTCCGGCGGCTTCATGGCCGTGCAGTTGCACGTCGCCTACTCGGCCACGTTCCAGCGCGGCGCGGCCATCTTCGCCGGCGGACCGTTCTACTGCGCGCAGGACAGCATCGTGAACGCGATCACCACGTGCGAGACGGGCTCGCCCACGGCGTCCACGTACGAGTCAA
Source organism: Deltaproteobacteria bacterium (assembly GCA_018266075.1). Lineage (GTDB taxonomy): Bacteria > Myxococcota > Myxococcia > Myxococcales > SZAS-1 > SZAS-1. The sequence continues at coordinate 67,207 of JAFEBB010000023.1, forward strand.
CGACCGACAGCTACGCGAATTCGGGTGACATCGATCCCACCAGCAACCTGAGCGGCGCGCAGGTGTGGATGTGGTCGGGGACCGGGGACACCACGGTGAAGCAGTCGGTGATGGATTCGCTGCAGGGCTACTACCAGCACTACCGCGCCAACGTGACCTACGACAACACGTCGAGCTCCGGCCACGCGTGGATCTCCCCCGACGCGACGAACAGCTGCACCGTCTCGCAGACGCCTTACATCAACAACTGCAACGTGGACGCGGAGCAGCAGTTCCTCAGCCAGTTCTGGGGCTCGCTGCAGCCGAAGAGCACCGGCTCGCTCCAGGGCAGCTTCATTCCCTTCGATCAGGACGAGTTCCTCGACGACGGCAACGCGCCGGCGCACAGCATGGACGAAACCGGATGGTTATATGTGCCGCCGAGCTGCGCCTCGGGCAGCGTGTGCCACCTCGTCGTCGCGTTGCACGGCTGCGAGCAGAACTACGGCAACGCCAATATCGGCGACACCTTCATCAAGAAGACGGGCCTCGACGAGTGGGCCGACACCAACGGCATCCTCGTGCTCTACCCGCAGACCACCACGAGCTCGTCGAACAGCAACGCGTGCTGGGACTGGTGGGGCTACGACGACGCCAACTACGCGAAGAAGAGCGGCCACCAGATGCTGGCCATCAAGCGCATGGTCGATCGCATCACCGGCGTCGCGAGCACGAGCACCTCGACCAGCACGGGCACCACCACGACCACGGCGACCGCGACTGCGACGAGCACCAGCGGATCCGGATCCTCGACTGGCTCGACCACGGGCGGGTTCTGCCAGATCTTCACGGACAACAACTACAACCACGTCCAGGCGGGCCGCGCGTACATCGGCAGCCCGTGCGCGGGCGGTCACGCCTGCGCGGTGGGCTCCAACGACGACATGGGGCTCTACAACACGTTCCAGACCACCACGCTCGTGGAGGCGCCGCAGGGTTACTACGCCATCGGCACGAGCTGCCCGACGTCGAGCACGAGCGCAACGGGCACCAGCGGCACGAGCACGAGCGCGACGAGCACGAGCGCAACGGGCACCAGCGTGGGCGCGTCCACGGGATCCGCCACCGGCGCGTCGACCACGAGCGATTCCTCGACGAGCACCAGCGGCGCCACCGGCGGCACGTCCACGTCGTCGAGCGGCACGGGGAGCACGACCGCAGGCTCCACGTCTGCCGGTGCAACCAGCGGCGCGAGCGCGAGCGCCACGGGCGGATCCAGCGGCAGCACCGGTGGCAGCTCCAGCGGCGGCTGCGGTTCGGCAGGCGCAGACGTCTCGATTCTGAGCCTGCTCACGCTCGTTGTGCTCCGCCGCCAGCGCACGCGGCGCGTGTAGCCAAAGCGGTAAGAAAGCTGTCGGAGGTCCTGGCAGCTGTCCTTGTGAACGACCTGGCCCGGGGTGGGTCTGGCTAGGTTGGGTATGTGTGCGCGCGGGCGGGTGCCGGCACCGCGAGGCGCGTCGCTCTTCCCAGCAATACGGCCGAGTGCGGACCCGCGTCCGCGTGAGGAAACCATGAACCTCCAACGCACGTTGATGGCGCTCTTGCCGCTGGCCGTCGCGATCCAGCTCGGCTGTGGAAAGAGCAATCCTGCCGCGGCCAGCGGATCTTCGGGAACCACGGCGGCCACCGCGGCGGGTGCGGCCGGTGCCACCGGCGCCAGCGGCGGCTCGACCGGTGGCGCCACCACGGGCGCGACCGGCACGACCGGCGCGACCGGCACCTCGGCGACCACCGGGACCACCGCGAGCACCACGGGCAGCACCGGCGCGGCATGTGGCAGCCAGACCTGCGGCGCCAACCAGATCTGTCAGGGTGGCACCTGCGTGAATTGCGGCGGCGCGGGCGAGGCTTGTTGCGCGGCTGGCGCGTGCGACAGCGGCAACCGCTGCGCGAACAACGTGTGCACCGCATGCGGCGCGGCGGGCGAGGCCTGCTGCACCGGCCGCACCTGCACCGCCACGGGCACCGTTTGCCAGGGCGGCAACGCCGGCACCTGCGCGCTCTGCGGCGGGCCCGGCGAGCCCTGCTGCGGCACCAACAGCTGCGACTCGGGCGGCTGCTGCGTGAACAACACCTGCGTGGGCTCGGGCTCCACCTGTCCCAACCTGGGCGGCACCTGCGCCGCCGGCGCCTGCGGCAGCTGCGGCGCGGCCGGTGACGCGTGCTGCGCCAACCAGACCTGCACCGCGTCGGCCACCGCGTGCTCCAACAACAGCTGCGTGGCCTGCGGCGGCGCGAGCCAGCCCTGCTGCGCGGGCCAGACCTGCAGCGCGTCCGGGACTGCGTGCGGCACCAACAACACCTGCGTGGCCTGCGGCGGTGCGGGCGAGCCCTGCTGCGCCGGCAACAGCTGCACCGCGGCGGGCACGTCCTGCGACGGCAACACCAACCAGTGCGTGGCCTGCGGCGGTGCGGGCGAGGCCTGCTGCCCGGGCGACACCTGCACCGCGGCCGGCACGGCCTGCAACGGCAACGGGACCTGCGTGGCCTGCGGCGGCGCGGGCGAGGCCTGCTGCGCGGGCAACACCTGCTCCAGCGGCTGCTGTGATGCCCAGGGCAGCCGCACCTGCATCGCCGCGGGCCAGACCTGTGGCAACGGCGGCACCTGCGGGGCCTCGGGCCAGTGCACCTCCTGCGGCGGACCCTCCCAGGCGCCGTGTCCGGGCGGGACTTGCTCGGGCGGCGGGTGCGTGGACCCCTCGACGCAGACCTGCCTGCCCTCAGGCACCGGCCCTGTGTCCGGCAGCACCGTCTGCGTGGCAGGGAGCCTCCAGGCCTGCGGCGGCGCGGGCCAGCCCTGCTGCGCCGGCGATGCCTGCGGGACCAGCGGCTGCTGCGTGGCGGGCACCTGCGTGGCCTCGGGTGGCTCCTGCGGCGCGAACCTGGGCACCTGCGGCGCCAGCGGCTGCAGCCAGGGCGGGAACAACGCCTGCGGGGCCCTCGGTCAGAACTGCTGCGGCGGCGGCAACCTCGGCGGCTTCTGCGTGGTGAGCGGCTCGGTCTGCACCGGAGGCGGCGACACCTGCGCGGCCTGCGGCGGCGCCGGCCAGGCCTGCTGCGCGAACAACGCCTGCGGCTCCGGCGGCTGCTGCGCGCAAGGGACCTGCGTGAGCGCTGGCAACGCCTGCACCAACGGCGGCACCTGCCAGGCCAACAGCTGCGGCACCTGCGGCGGCCTCGGCCAGCCCTCCTGCGGCGGCGGCGGCGGCGGCGGCTGCACCGCGCCGTACACCGTCTCCCGCAACGGCACCTGCGTGGCCTGCGGCGGCGCGGACCAGCCCTGCTGCGGCGGCGACAGCTGCGGCCAGGGCTACGAGTGCGGCGGCAACGGCACCTGCCAGACCTGCGGCGGCTCCGGAGAGCGCTGCTGTGGCGGGGTGCTCTGCGCCAACGGGACCTGCAACCAGGGCCGCTGTCTATGAGCGGCCGGCCGATCGGGGGCGCACTTCGGCGTAGAGTGCGCCACCGATGCGGCCCCTGGCGATCCCCCTCGCGCTGACGCTCGCGCTCTGCGCGTGTCACCACAGCTCGCAGAATCCGCCGCCGCCCGAGCCCGTGGTCCTCGAGGCCGGCCCCGGGACGCTCACGTTCGGCGATGGCGGGACGATCGTCCTCGCACGAGGCGAGCAGACCGCGCTCACCCTCGACGCCAGCAGCTTTCAGCTCGGGCTGGTGAACGCGCCGCTCAATCTGCGCAACGACAGCTACGACCCGTACTGGCTCGAACCCGCGAACCTCGACGGCGGGTCGGTGGTGCCTGCGGGCACGCGCTTCGAGTCGGCGCAGTCGGTGAGCGTGAGCAGCGCCACCAGCGACACGGTCGTGCTCAGCCTCGCCTACCCAAGCGGCACGGCGACGCTGACCATCAAGGCCGAGGCGCCCGGTCGCTTCTCGGCGTCGTGGGTGCCGAAAGTGACCGACGCACAGTCGGCGCTCGCGTGGCTTCGCCTCCGGCCGCACGTGGATCCGAACGAGCAGTTCTACGGGCTGGGCGAGTGGGGCGACACGGTCGCGCATCGCGGGACGCAGCGGCCGATGCAGATCGAGGTCGACGCGCTCGAGAGCGGCTACAACGAAGCGCACGCGCCCATCCCGCTGCTCATCGGCACGCGCGGCTGGGGGCTCTTCGTGGCCAGCCGTCGCGCCGGGCTCTTCGACGTCGCGCGCAAGGATCCGGCGGCCGTCGAAGCGACCTTCGCGGCGTCGCCCGCTGCCGGCGACGGGCTCGAGTTCCACCTCCTCTCCGCAGAGCCGATCGATGTAACCAAATTGTATTACGACGTGGCCGGCTATCCGAAGCTGCCCGCGCCCTGGGCGCTCGGGCCGATGATGTGGCGCAACGAGAACACCAACCAGGCCCAGATCGAGGACGACGCCGCGCAGCTCCGCAGCCGCCACCTCGCCGCCAGCGGCTACTGGTTCGACCGGCCCTACGCCACCGGCGTGAACACCTTCGACTTCGATCCGGCGAAGTTCACCGACGCCGGCGCCGCCATCGAGACGCTCCAGGCCGCGGGACTTCGCGTGGCGGTGTGGCACACGCCGTACGTGGCTGCGTCGGGCAGGGAGGCCTCGCCCACGCTCAACGCCGAAGCGGAGTCGCACGGCTACTTCCCGCCGCAGGTCGGGCTGCTCCTGAACTCATGGGGCTCGCCGATCGACTTCACGAACGCCGACGCGACCGCGTGGTGGCAATCGCTCATCGGCGGCTACACCGCGCTGGGCATCGAGGGCTTCAAGCTCGACTTCGCCGAGGACGTTCAGGTCGGCATCAGCGGGATCCGAGATCCGTGGAAGTTCAGCGACGGCAGCGACGAGCGCACCGGGCAATCGTCCTATCCATTGCTCTACCATTCGACGTATTCGCAGATGCTGCCGAGCGCGGGCGGCTTCTTGCTCTGCCGCACGGGTCGCTGGGGAGATCAGGTCAACGGGTGCATCATCTGGCCGGGCGACCTCGAGTCGGACTTCTCGCACGAGCGCGACGCGAAGGCCGATGGATCGCTGAGCGTGGGCGGGTTGCCGGCGGCGTTCGTGAAGGGCCTCGGCTTGGGCGCGTCGGGGCTGCCGTTCTACGCCTCGGACACTGGCGGCTTCCGCAACAGTCCGGGCAACGCCGCGCTGTGCCCTGGGCAGAGCGGCCCCTGCACGGCGGCCGCCGAGCTGTTCGTGCGCTGGGCGGAGATGTCGTCGGTGGGCACGGCGATGGAGGTGGGCAACGGCGCGAGCTTCATGCCCTGGGAGTTCTCCAACGCGAACGGCCTCGACGACGCCGCGCTCGCCACCTACCAGCGCTACGCCAGCCTCGCGATGCGGCTGTTCCCGTACAAGTGGACCTTCGCGCAGCACCTCGCCCACGACGGCCGCGCCATTCAGCGACCGATCGGGCTCGCGTATCCGCATATGACGAACGCGCCGACCGACGAGGCGCTCCTGGGCGACGTGATCCTCGCTGCGCCGGTGCTCGCGCGGGGCCAGACCACGCGCGCGGTTCAGCTTCCCGACGGCGATTGGATCGGCTGGTGGGACGGCCAGCGCTACTCCGGCGCCATCACGGTCGACGCGCCGCTCGACACCCTGCCGCTCTTCCTTCAGGCCGGCGGCATCGTGCCCATGTTGCGCCCGGAGATCGACACGCTCGCGCCTGCGACACAGGCCGGCGTCGAGTCCTACGCGAACGATTCAGGAATCCTCTTCGTGCGCGTGGCGCCCTCGCCGACCGCGAGCACGTTCACGGTCTTCGACGGCACCCAGCTCAGCCAGCAGCTCGCCGGTGATGGCCAGCACCTGGGGTTCACTCCCAGTGTGAGTGGCGTCTTTGCGGAGGGCGTCATCTTCGAGGTCATCGCCACCGCACAGCCGACGTCGGTGGTGAATGGCGGGGCGTCGCTCACGCGGCTCGCGAGCGTCGATGCGCTCCGAGCTCGAGACGGCTGGTTCTGGGAGTCGGCGACGGGCGGAACGCTCTGGGTCCGCGCGAGCCACGGTCCGGTGACGCTCGTCGCCAGGTGATCAGTGCATCGACGCGTCCGGGCTCATCGCCGGCGCGCTCACGGCCAGCGCGAGCTCCGGCAACGTCACCGTGAACGTGGCGCCTCGGCCCGAGCCTTCGCTCTCCGCCTTCACCGTGCCGCCGTGCAGATCCACCAGCCCGCGCACGATGGAGAGCCCAAGCCCCAGGCCGCGCGCGTGGTGGTTGCCGTTCGGCGCCTGGAACGCGCGGAAGAGCACGCTGGCGTGCGCGCGCTCGAAGCCGCCGCCGTTGTCGGTCACCTGGAGACGAACCTGGCCCATGGCGCTGGCCAGCGTCACCTGCACCCGGCCGCCCTCCGGCGTGAACTTGAGCGAGTTGTGCAGCAGGTGGAAGACCACCTTCTCGAGCTGCTGCGGATCGCCGCGGATCCACGCGGGCTGTGCCGCGAGCAGGAGCTCCAGGTCGAGGTGCTGCTGGTCGAAGGCGGGTTGGAGCCGGCTCGCGACCTGGCCCACCAGCCGCGCGAGATCCGTCGGCTCGGGCCTGTAGGTGGCGCGGTGCTGGGCCACATCGGCGGCGTCGATCACGCTGTCGACGAGGTGCGCTTGCAGCCACGCCTTGCCCTCGATCACCGAGAGCCCGCGCTCCAGGAGGCGCGGCGTGCGCTCCACCCGCCGCAAGAGCCGCGACCAGGTGATGATCGACGTCAGCGGCGTGCGCAGCTCGTGCGAGACCGCGCTCAGGATCTGGTCCTTCAGTCGGTCGGCGGCCATCGCGGCGTCGGCGCGCGCGATGGCCTGGTTGCGCAGCGCGCGCAGCCGGTTCGACTGCCGGCAGAGCGCGTCCACCACGGCTGTGAAGGCGACGATGAGCAGGCTCGCCAGCATGTGGTTGATCATCACCACGGCGTGGCTGCCGCCGATGGGGGCCGCACCGTAGACGCTGTCGAGCTGGTTGATCACGACCAACACCAGACCGACCAGCCAGATGAACCCCACCCGGCGTGTCCAGTGTGCCGCCAGGAGCGGAGCCACATAGAGAATGCCCACCGAGATGTCCTCGGGGGTCATCAGATCGACGATGCCCACCCCAGCGGTGAGGCCGGCCGCGGCGAGCGCCGGCCCCGCCCGGAGGGCGTCGTTCTCGTTTCTGAATTGCCGATACTCAAGGGAGCCCATGGCGCACCTCCGTGCAGGCGCGGCGCCGGCGGCAGGCTGGTCGGAGTCGGCTACGCCCACAGGGCGCTCTGCCAAATCATTTGTGCACGGTCGCGTCGTCGGGTGAGCCCCAGGCCCACGTGGAGGGGCGCCCGAACGGGCGAATCGCCGGTTGCCAGGCGTGCGCGGTTGTTTTAGTTCGCTCGCTCTCCCGGAGAAACCTCATCATGGCCCAGAACAAGAACGCCCTCCGCAAGCCCTTCCAGAAGGCGCGCAACGTCTCGCCCGTTCCGCTCACCGGCAAGGAGCAGGCGCGCGAGCTCATCCACACCGCGTTCCCCGCGTACGTGGGCCGCCAGGAGCGCACCGCCTACGAGCTGATGTGCCGGAGCATCACCGAGGACTGCTCGATCTTCATGACGCTGTCCGGAGCGATGACGCCCGCGGGCCTGCACCAGAGCTGCCTCATCCCGCTCATCGAGCGCGGCATCATCAGCTCGCTCACCACCACGGGCGCGAACCTGTACCACGACGCCCACCGCATCATCGGCCACGCCATCCGCGAGGTGAACCCGAACGCGGGCGACCTGCAGCTGCGGCTCGCGCGCGTGATCCGCATCTACGACCTGGGCTTCTGGGAGGAGGCGCTGCTCGACACCGACCGGCTCTTCTCCGCGCTCATCCAGAAGCCGGCCTTCCAGCGCAAGATGACCACGCCGGAGTTCCACTACCTGCTGGGCAAGGAGATCGCCGCCATCGAGAAGGCGCTGGGCGTGAAGCAGCCCAGCCTGCTCTCCACTTGCTACAAGTACGCGGTGCCCATCTTCGTGGGCGCGGTGCAGGACGGCTCGATCTTCCTGAACGTGGTGAAGCTGAAGCGGCTGCTCGGGCCGGCCTTCAAGTTCGAGCTCGACATCAACGACGACGTCTACGCCATGGCGGCGCTGCAGCACTGGGCGCGGCACCACGGCGGCAAGCAGCTCGCCATCTGGATCCTCGGCGGCGGCGTTCCCAAGAACTACACGCTGCAGGGCGAGCCGCTGCTCGATCAAATCCTCAACGTGCCCACCACGGGCTTCGACATCGACGTGCAGTTCTGCGTGGACCCGGTGGACAACGGCGCGCTCAGCTCCTGCCCGGCCGGCGAGGGCCACACCTGGGGCAAAGTGAGCGTCGAGGCGGTGGAGAGCGGCTCGGTCTACGTGCACACCGACGTGACCGCCGTCTTCCCCTGGCTGACCCACGCGCTGTTCCAGGAGAAGTTCAGCACCCGCAAGCCCAAGCGGCTCATGGACAAGCTCGAGGAGGCGGTGAAGTTCCTCGACGCCGACGTGCAGAAGCAGCGGAGCTCGCTCATGAAGACGCTCACCTACGAGCTGCCGAAGTAGCCCACGCAACCCGCGCGGGGTGGCCGCGAGAATGGGCTTGAGCGGCCGCTCGTCGGGTCGTTGTCGGCTGCGTAAACGCGGTTTGCACGCTCCAGAAGCGACGTTGGAGCGTCCGTGTCCCGGGCAAAGTGGAGCGCGCGTGCGCCAGATCGGCCAGATCCAGCCGCTGATCCGGGCGGATCCGGCGATGTGACGGGCGGCACACCAAGTGCAAGAGGGCCACACAACCCGTGAGGCCGACCATGCGCACCTGGACTGCAGCCCTCGTCAGCACCCTGATCCTCTCCTCGGCGACCAGCGCCTTCGCGGCCAAGAAGGCCGGCAAGGGCGACTTCGGCGACCTCTTCGCCGCCGTGGACAAGGCCGGCAACAAGCCCTCCAGGGCCCAGCACGCCGCGCGCACCCCGGCGCCCAAGGCCAAGCTCGCGCCCAAGGCCGCCGCCGCGCACCCCGCTGCCAAGCCGAGCGCCCCGATGGTCGCGCAGAACACGCCGAACCCCGAGAACGTGCTCGTGCTGATGGACTACGCGCCCGACCGCCACGCCTGGGCCGGCCCCTGATCCACGCGGATCCATGAACGACGCGCGCGCGGCCTGACCGGGTGACCGGCCGGGCCGCTGCTCTCTTTGCCGCTGCGTTGGCGGACCGTATCGCGGTCCCTACCGTTTGCGCGCGATGAAGCCCCGCCTCGACGATGCTGCGCTGCTCACCCCGCGGCGGATCTTCGATCACCTCGATCGCTACGTGGTGGGACAGGGGCGCGCCAAGCGAGCGCTCGCGGTGGCCGCGTACAACCACCAGAAGCGGGTGGCCCAGCGGCGGCTGCACGCGGGGCCGCTCCTGCGCAAGAGCAACGTCCTGCTCATCGGGCCCACCGGCTCGGGCAAGACGCACCTCGCGCGAAACCTGGCCGACGTGCTCGAGGTGCCGTTCACCGTGGTCGACGCGACCGAGTACACCGAGGCCGGCTACTACGGAAAGGACGTGGAGGTGATGGTGGCGGAGCTGCTCTTCCGCTCCAACCACGCCGTCGAGGAGACGCAGCGGGGCATCATCTTCATCGACGAGATCGACAAGATCGCCCGGCGCACCGGCAGCGCGCGCACCGGCGCCGGCAGCCGCGACATCGGCGGCGAGGGCGTGCAGCAGGCGCTGCTCAAGCTCCTCGAGGGCCGGGAGATCTTCGTGCCGCTCAACGTCACCCAGCACTGGACCAAGCACGACTTCGTGCAGATCGACACCACCGACATCCTCTTCATCTGCGCAGGCACGTTCACCGATCTGCAGCAGGAGCGGGCGCTCCAGCCGCTGGGCTTCGGCCCGTCGGTGCCGGTGCCGCGGCGGCCGCTGGGCGCGCCCGAGCTGACCGACTACGGGATGCTCGCCGAGTTCGTGGGCCGCTTGCAGGTCGTGGTGGAGCTCGAGCCACTCGGCGAAGACGAGCTGGTGCAGGTGCTCAGCGGTCCGCCCGACGCGCTCGCCCGCGAGTACCGCGAGGTGCTCGCCCTCGACGGCGTGGAGCTCGAGCTGCAGGCGAGCGCGTTGCACGCCGTGGCCCATCGAGCCATCGAGAAGGGCGTGGGCGCGCGCGGGCTGCGCGCGGTGCTCGAGGAGGTGATGGCCGAGGTGATGTTCGAGGCGCCCGAGCGCCGCGGCACGCACCTGGTCGTCGACGAGGCCTACGTGCAGGCCCGGCTACACACTTAACCGATTGGTTACAGCGAGAGCTGCTCGCCGCGGGCCATCACGAAGTACTGGTTCTTGAACTTGCCCGTCTCGGCCTCGTACGCCGCGCCGATGGTGACGTTCTTGCCCACCGGCCGCAGGAAGTCGTGCATCTTGTGGAACACGAAGAAGCTGAAGCCCGAGCCGTTGGCGCTCACCCGCGGCCAGCCCTCCGCGGGCTCCTTGGGCGGCAGGCGGGTGTAGTCGATGAGGAACTCGCCGGGCATGTCGGCCTTCACCGACGCTGCGAAGTAGCCCGGGCCGATGAGCCACTCCATCGAGCCCGCGTTGCGGCCCCAGAGCAACCCCGGCTCTTCCGAAGGTGTGAAGATCTTCGCGAAGTGGCTGAACGCCACCAGCGAGTTCTTGCCGTTCCAGATGCTGCCGGTGGCCGGCGTGCCTTCGGGGACCAGGTACGCCAGGGTCACGGGCGGCTGCTCGGCGGCGCGCTCGTAGAGCTTGGCCATGAGCGGCTTGGAGAGGCTGCGAATGGCCGCGAGGCGCTCCTCGGGGCCGAACTCGTCGCAGAGCGCAGCCAGCGCGCCGAAGCGCGGATCTTCCGACGAGAGCATCTGCGCGAGCTGCTGCGGATCCGCCATGGGGGAAAGAGACTCGCGGGCCGCGCTGCTGTCAAGCCGAAGTTCAGCGCCGCTTGCCGCGACTGACCTGCTCCAGACTGTCCGGCATGTGCTCGCCCGCATGCACGAGTGCGTCCTGGAGCTTGCTGTCGCTGAGCACGGCCATCACCCGGTTGTTGCGCAGCATGCCCATGGAGTCGCCGCTTTGGATGGCCCGCTGCAGCTCGCCGTCCTGCAGGAGCTGCTGCACGCGCGGATCCTTGGTGAGCGCCTGGATCTCCGGGTCGTTGCCCAGCTCGGCCGCGGCCGCGGGGTCCTTGGCGGCGCGGGCGATCGCGGTCAGCCCCCTGGTGCCCGGGAAGCTGAAGGTGGTGAACAAATTGTGCGCGCGGATGAAGTCCGCGATCTTCGAGCCGCGGGTATCGAACTGGTAGTGCGTCACCGCGGTGAACGGCTTCTCGAAGAAGATCATCGCCGACACGAGCACGTACAAGAACACGCCCGCCTTGCCGCCACCGAGGCCGAAGCCGAGCAGCCGGTCCGCGCTGCCGAGCACCCGGTTCTGGGTGACGCGCTTGATCACCGCGCGCAGGATGATCTGGGCGATGAGGTAGATGGCGAAGAAGGCCACCACGGTCACGCCGAGCACGCCGATGATGTCCGGCGCGCCGAAGCGCTGCGCGGCCAGGGGCCCGAGGTGCACGCCCAGCGGCTTGGCCAGAAAGCCGCCGAGGATGAGCCCCGCCCAGTGCGAGAGCTGCATCAGCCCGCCGGCGAGCGCGCCGAGCACGGCAAAGAAGAGCACCAGCCCGACGACGAGGATATCGAGGTTCAAGGTGAGTCCCGTCTACTTGATCCGGAAGTCGCCCTTGGGGAGCTGCTTCTCGGCCTCGAGCATCTTCTCTTTGTACTTGGCGTTCCCGGGCTCGTACATCACGGCCATCTTGAAGTTGCGGTGCGCGTCGACGAACTTGTTCGCGGCGAGATCCTTCATGCCCTGCTCGAAGACCTTGCGGCCCTGCGGCGTCTTGCCGACCTCTTCTTCCTTCTCCTTCTGCGCCGCGCGCTTGGCCTCGACCTCGCTCTCCTCGGTGAAGCGCAGCTTCTCGGCGCGCTTGTCCCCGGAGATGTCCTTCACGTACTTGGCGCGCTTCTGATCGTCGCGCAGCACGACGTAGGCCTCGTTGATGCGCTTGTAGATCTTGTCGACGTTCTCGCGGAAGCCGGCGTCCTCGAGCCGGAAGAAGCGGTCGGGGTGGTAGGCGCGCGAGCGCTGGTGGTACGCGCGCTTGATCTCCGCGGTGGACGCCGTGGCCTGGAGCAAGAGCACCTGGAAGTAGTCGAGCTCCGGGAGTTGGGCTGCGGTGGTCTCCACCTCGGCGGCGAAGGTGGGCTCCACGCCGGGAGGCACCGGGCCCGTGGGCGTCGGCGGCGGTGCGGGCGGCCGGGCCCGCAGGGCGACTTCGGTCTTGAGGTTCTCGCCGTCGTCGTCCCCCTGCGCGGGAGCGGGCCGCACCATCGTCGGTCCCGTGGGCGGGCGCGCAGGCGAGGCGACGATGCTGGTGGCCTCCTCGCGCTCCGGCGGTGGCGGCGGTCCGGGCCTACCCGAGGCCGGACGCTGCGGTGCACCACCTGGCGGCGGCGGCGGACCCGGTCGCGCAGCAGCAGGTGGTGGCGGCGGCGGACGGGCAGCGGGGGCAGGTCCAGGTCGCGGCGTGCCTCCCGGTGCAGGCGGCGCAGGGCGGGGCGAGGCGAGTGGCGTCTTCGTCGAGGGTGGTGCGGGCGGAGGCCCCGGTCGCGGCGTGCCTCCCGGCGCGGGCGGCGGCGGGGCCGGTCGGGGCGTCGCACCAGCGGGAGGCGCCGGCCGCGGCTGCGCCAGCGGCGTCTTCAGCTGCGGTGCCGCGGGCGCAGGACCTGGCCGCGGTGTGCCTCCCGGCGCAGGCGGCGGCGGTGCGGGCCGCGGCGTTCCACTTTGGGACGCAGGTCCAGGTCGCGGCGTTCCAGCCTGCGGCGCGGGTCCGGGGCGCGGCGTTCCAGCCTGGGGAGCCGGTCCGGGTCGCGGCGTTCCTTGCGGCGCGGGCCCAGGTCGCGGCGTTCCACCCGGCGCGGCGGGCGATATCGGTCGTGTGGGCGGGGCTGCCGGCCGCGGCGTGGCACCGGTGGGCGGCAGGCCCGGCGTGTTCTGCCGCGCTGGCGGAGGCGGCGGAGGCGGCGCCGGTCGCGGCGTGCCTCCTGGCGCGGGCGCGGCCACGGGCATCTTCGGCGGGGTGACCCGCAACGCGGGCGTGCCAGCGCCGGTCATCGCCGAGGGCGGTCGGTTGGTCGGCTTGGGAGGCGGAGGCGGCGGAGGTGGCGGACGCGGGGGCGGCGCCGCCGGCTTCGCGGCAGCGGGCGCGGGCGGCTGCGGTGGCCGCGGAGGCTTGGGGGCGTCGGCCATGGGCTTCTGCGAGAGCTAGCGGCGCGCGGCCGCCGGCATGTCCTCGTCGTCGCCGTGGCCCGCGAGGCGCGTGGCCTCGTTGGCCTTGCGGCTGGCCTCGATGTCCTCCTCGGACAAGCCCGAGGAGAGGGTGATCTGCGTGCTCGTGCGCTGTCCGGTCTCCACGTCGGTGGCCGAGACCTGCACGATGCCCGATGCGTCGATGGCGAAGCTGACCTCGACCTTCACCTCGCCGCGGTAGCCGATGCGGAAGCCGGTGAACTCGAACTCGCCGAGGAGCTCGCACTCGTCGCTCTTGTTGGCCTCGCCCTGGAAGACTTTTATTTTGACCCGGTCCTGGCCGTCGCGGCTGGTGGTGAAGGTCTTGGACTTCTCGATGGGGATGGGCGTGTTCTTGTCGATGATGCGCTCGGTGAAGCCGCCCACGGTGCCGATGCGGAGGGTGAGCGGGGTGACGTCGAGCAGGTAGGCCGCGTCGCCGCCGCCACCGCCGCTCCCCGCCGAAGCGCTGGAGCTGGCCACCAGCGTATGCGCCTGGATGGCGGCGCCCATGGCCACCACCTCGTCCGGGTCCACGCCGGCCATCACCTCGCGCTGGAAGTAGTGCTTCACCGAGGTGCGGATGATGGGCAAGCGCGTGGGGCCGCCCACGAGGATGACCGCGTCGATGTCGCTGGCGGTGAGCTTGGCGCTCTGCAGCGCTTCGTCGCAGACCTTGAAGGTGCGCTGCACCAGGTCCATCACCATGCGGTTGAAGTTGGCCTGGTCGAGCTGCTGGGTGAGGTCGAGCACCTGTCCGTTCTGGTCCTGGCAGATGCCCGGGCAGTTGATGTGCGCGATGCCGTTCTGGCCCACTTCGATCTTGGCGCGCTCGGCGGCCTCCTTGAGCATCTGCAGGCAGTAGCGGTTCTGCCGCAGGTCGAGGCCGCTCTTTCCGAGGAAGTCCTCGGCGAGCCAGGTCATGATCCGGTCGTCGAAGTCGTCGCCGCCGAGGTAGGTGTCGCCCGCGGTGGAGAGCACTTCGAAGACGTCTTTTCCGATCTCCAGGATCGACACGTCGAACGTGCCGCCGCCGAGGTCGTAGACCACCGCGCGCTGGTTGAGGTCCTTGCCCATGCCGTAGCTGAGCGCGGCGGCGGTGGGCTCGTTGAGGATGCGCAGCACCTCGAGGCCGGCGATCTTGCCGGCGTCTTTGGTGGCCTGGCGCTGGTTGTCGTTGAAGTAGGCGGGCACGGTGACCACCGCCTTGTTCACCTCGCGCCCCAGCGCGTTCTCGGCGATGGCCTTCATCTCCTTCAACACCAGCGCGGAGATCTCCGGCAGCGAGAACGTCCGCCCGGCGGCCTCGATGCGCACGCTGTTGTTGGCGCCCTCGACGATCTTGTAGGGCATCACCGCCTGGGCCTTCTTCACCTCATCGGAGAAGAAGAAGCGCCCGATCAGGCGCTTGGCCGAGTAGATGGTGTTCTCGGCGTTGGTGATGATGTTCTTCTTGGCGGCGTTGCCGACGAGCACCGTGCCGTCGTCGAGGAAGCTCACGACGGACGCGTGGGTGCGCTCTCCCCATTCATTGGGAAGGACTTGAGGCACGCCGTTTTCGTCGCACACCGACACGCACGAGTAGCTGGTGCCCAGGTCGATGCCAATCGCGATGTCGTCGCTCATCCCGGCTCCGGTCGGAGGCCCCCTCACATCCCATTCGGCCGTGTAACTGTACGGCCGCATTCAACCCAAGTCAAAGCTCCGACTGGCAGTTTTGGCCAGTGGGCTCGGACACTTAGGTGCACGTGTGGCAGGCGCGGTGCCTTGCCGCTCCACAACGCGCGTTATACATCCGTACTGCTGGCGAGCTGGCGGCGCAGCAGCGGGAGCGTGGCATGGGGTGGACCTTTGCGCTGGTGAGCCGCGACCCGAACCTGGTGGGCTGCGTGCTCCACGCCGTCGACGCGCAGCGGCCGCTGGTGCCACCGGGCGCGGTGAGCGCGTGGGGGCTGGGCTACTACGTGGGCGGTGAGCCGCTCCTGGAGCGGCAGCCGAGTCCGCGCGGGCCCTTCGAAGTCAAGACCCTCGCCCAGGACATCGAGAGCGAGGTGCTCCTCGCCGCAGCGAGCAATGGCCACGGCGCCAAGGACGAGAACACGCAGCCCTTCCGCTTCCGGCGCTGGCTCTTCGCGCACGCGGGCGAGGTGCCCGACTTCCAGCTGGCGATGCCGGCGCTGCACCGCGGGCTGCCCGAGGCGGTGCGCGGGCAGCGCAAGGGCGAGACCGCGAGCGAGTACGTGTTCCTGTACGTGCTGCAGAAGCTCCGCGAGCTGAACGCGCTCGAGGACGACGTGCCGGCCGCGACCGCTGGGCGCGCGCTGCGCGAGGGCATCGCCGCGCTGGAATCGGTGCTTCGTGATGCGGGCGTGACGCGGCCCGCGAGCCTGCAGTGCGTGCTCACCAACGGCCGGAGCCTGGCGGTCTCGCGCGTGGGCGGGCCGTGCAGCTCGCGCCTCATCGAGGGCCTGGTGCCGTGCGGCCGCTGCGGCATCGACGAGAAGACGCCGGAGATGCACCCCGCGCTTCGGCCGCACCGGCGGCTGCGCGCGGCGGCGTTCGTGAGCGAGGACGGCGTGCCTGGCTTTCAGCCGCTGGCGGAGCGCTCGCTGGTGACGGTGTCGCCGCAGCTCGAGATCAAGAACGAGCCGCTCTGAAGCGCACGACGAACGCCAGCGCCATCGCGATCGCGACGAGCTCCAGGCCACCGAAGCTCTCGCACCCGCCGCCCTTCGAATCGCCCGAGCCCGCATCGGGGTGGAAGTCGACGCCCGCGTCGACCGGGCCCGCATCGGGTTCGAAGACGGCGCGCGTGCTCACGATCCAATCGGCGACGACGTCCACGCGGCCGTCCCAACCCGCGTCGTGGCAGTTGGGGCCATCGCTGACGACCGCCGCGAGCACCTCGCCGCCGTCGTCGAGCGTGGTGAAGCCGGGGCCGCCGGAGTCGCCGGTGCAGGTCTGCTCGCCCGGCCCCACCGACCAGATGATGAGCGGATCCACCTCGGTGATGGGATAGGTCGCGGTGCGCTTGGTGCCCTCGCCGGTGCCCGCGTTCTCGTCGCTGATGCCGTAGCCCACGTGGCGAATGAGCGTGCCCACGTCGGCCTGGGTCATGGGCGCGGTGGCGATGGGCAAGGGGTCCACGCCGGTCACCGGCTCGGCGAGCTGCAGCAGGGCGAAGTCGTACGGCGCGCCTTCGGCCGTGTAGCTCGGGTGCGTGACCTGCTGGAGCACGGTCACCTTGCGCGTGGGCGCGGTGGCGTCGGGGCCGAAGTCGACGGCGTACTTGTCCGAGGTGCCGATGAGGTTGGCGCAGTGGCCCGCGGTGAGCACCGTGCGCGGGCCCACGAGCGCGCCCGAGCAGTACACGAGCCCCGCGACCTCGAAGGCCACCACCGCGGGATCGCCGGGATCATCCGAGCCGCCCACGATCGTTTGATGCTGCCTCGCAGGCGCGTCGACCACGGGCGCACCGCAGCCGAAAGCGACCAGAGCCAACAACGACGCGGAAACCCCGACGCGCATCCGCGCAGCCTGCGGGAGCGCCAGCTGCGCGTCAACTCAGGTGCGGTGCTGCAGCCACCCGCGCAGCGCCGCCGCCGCGACCAGCACCGCCACGCCACCGACGACGTTCGCGCCGCGCTTGTCCAAGCGCACCGCCGACACGCCCAGCAGCACGGCGCTGAGCGCGAAGCCCAGCGAGGCGACGGAGGTCAGGGTGTGCAGCATCTCCTCGTCGCGGAGCGGGAAGTCACCGAGCTCGCCCGGCCGCACGCGGAACGACGCCGCCAGCGCCGCGCCGGCACACGCCAGCGCGAGCAGCGCGCGGATCCAAGCGGCGTTCGGCTCCGCGAAGATCTCCAAGATCGCCGCGAGCCCCACGACCAACGTGAGCGTGGCCGCCACCGTCGCGGCATAGAGCGCGAGCTTCCACACGTCGCTGTGCAGGTAAGCAGCCGCGGCCATGAGGGCCAGCGTCGAGAGCAACAGGAGAACCGCGGCCAATCGCATGCGTCGGCAGCCTATCCGTCAGCGCGGGAACGCGCTCGCCTCGAGGGTGAAGATCGCCAGGTTGCAGAGCGCGTGGAAGGCGATGCCCGCGGGCAGTCGGCCGGTCTTCTCGCGCAGGATGCCGAAGAGGATCGCGGGGAAGAACACCGCCAGCCGCCAGGGATGAAACTCGGCGAGGTGCCCCACGGCGAAGAGCGCCTGCGTGAGCCAGAACGCGCCGCCGAACTGCACGCCGCGGATCACCGCGCCGCCCGGGAAGACCTCGCGCAGCCGCTTCTGCAGAAAGCCTCGGTAGAAGAACTCCTCCGAGAGCCCGACGACCAGGAACTGATCGACGATGAGCAGCGCGAGCTCGAGCCCGTGCGCGAAGCCGCCGGCCGCGGGAATGCCCAGCCAGCCGAGCAGCTTCACCAGCGAGCCCGGCAGCGGCGGCTGCGGCAGTCGGAACGCGAGGTGCGGCAGCTCGCCGCCGTACGGCGTGAGCACGGCGACCCACTTGTCCGGCAGGTGCGGCAGGATCTTCACGAACGCGAAGAAGCCGCCGATGAACGGCGGGAACACGAGCGCGATCATCACCAACAGCGCCTTCAGATCGTCGCGCCAGTGCGCGAGCGTGAGCCCGAAGTCGCTCAGGGTGTAACCGTTTCGATCGATCCACCAGATCGGCAAATAGAGAAACGCCACGGTCGCTGCGGTCTTCGCCTGGCTGGTGAAGATGCGGAACACGATGATCGCCGCGAACGCCAGCGCCCACATTCCGAGCAGGTCTTTCAAGGTCTGCTTCTGCTGCGGCGTCATGGGCTGGCTCCGGTGAGCCAGGCACGCAGCGCGGCGATGGGCGCGACCTTCATCTGGTGCCGCGGCGCAGGCTGCACCGCGATTCCGAGCAGCTTGCCTTCCAGTGTGTACACGCCTGCGCCCGCGCGCGCGGGGGCGTCGATGAGCCAGAAGCCGTCGCTGCCTTCGGGGAGGCGAATCATGCCCGCGGCGGGCTCGGTGCCCTTGCCGCTCAAGCCCACCGCCACGATCCACGCGCCGTTCTCCGGCGTGCGCTTCGACACCGGCGCCGCGGAGTAGTTGCCCGCGGGGAGCTGCACCAGCTGCACGCCGAGCGCTTCGCTTTGCTTGAGCTTCACGAGCGGCTCGAGCTTGCCGTTCACCTCGAGCTGCACGGGCCTCTTGCCGCAGGCGCCGATGGGGGCGAGCAGCTCGCCGTGCTCGCCCGCGATGAGGCCCACGGCGCTGGTGCGCTTGTCGCAGCGCAGGAGCACCAGGCTGGGGCGCGCCGAGTCCCCCACCGCGCGGAAGGTTGCGGGCGTGGGCTGCGGCGGCGCTGCGGCCAGGAGGAGCGAGATGGCGAGGCCGGCCATGCGCGCAACCTACCATCGCTTTCCGGACAGCCGGAGAAACCCGCTGTCACCTCCAGCGGCGGCGCGGCTCGAACGGACGCATGATCAGGGCGTCAGCGCGGAGAAGACCATGGCGCATCGAATCGAGAAGGACGCCCTCGGAGAGCTGCCTGTTCCCAGCGACGCGTACCACGGCGTCCAGACCGAGCGCGCCGTGCAGAACTTCCCCATCTCCGGGACGCGGCTGCCGGGCGCGCTAAACGTGGCGCTGCTGCAGATCAAGCTCGCGGCGGCGCGGGTGAACCAATCGCTGGGCGTGCTCGACAAGAGGCTCGCCAGAGCGATCGCGGATGCGTGCGAGATGGTGCTCGTGGGCGAGCTCGGCGATCCGTTCGTCGTCGACGCCTTCCAGGCCGGCGCGGGCACCAGCCAACACATGAACGTGAACGAGGTGCTCGCCAACCTCGCCAACGAGCTCCTCGGCGGCAAACGCGGCGAGTACAAGCCGGTGCACCCCAATGACCATGTGAACCTCGGCCAGAGCACCAACGACGTGGTGCCCGCGGCGGTGCGCATGGCCGCGCTCGCTGACGCTGGGCCGCTCGACACCGCGCTCGGTGCCCTCGTCGACGCCCTGCGCGAGCGGGCGAAGGCCTTCGACGGCATCGTGAAGTCGGGCCGCACCCACCTCGCCGACGCCGCGCCGATCCGCCTCGGCCAAGAGGTTGGCGCCTGGGCCAATGCCTTGGCGGGACACCGAAGTCGCCTCGCGCGCGCGTGCGAAGAACTCAGCGTGCTGGGCATCGGCGGCAGCGCGGTGGGCACGGGGCTCAACTGCCCGCCGGGCTATCGCGCGGGGATGGTGAAGGAGCTCTCGCGAATCACCGGTCGCAGCTTCCGCGGCGCCGACGACTACTTCGAGGCCATGCAATCCGCCGCGCCGCTGGTGGAGCTCTCGGGCGTGCTCCGCGGTCTGGCGCTGGAGCTCATCCGCATCTGCAACGACGTGCGCCTGCTCGCCTCGGGGCCGCTCACCGGCCTGGGCGAGCTGCTCATGCCCGCGGTACAGCCCGGCAGCTCGATCATGCCGGGCAAGGTCAATCCGGTGATGGCGGAGATGCTGACCATGGTCTGCTTCGACGTCGTCGGCCGCGACACCACCGTGGCCCTCGCGGCGCAGGCCGGCCAGCTCGAGCTCAACGTGATGATGCCCGTCATCGCCTATGCGCTGCTGCCCGCGGAGAAGCACCTGGCGCAGGGCATCGCCGCGTTCACCGAGCGCGGCGTGCGCGGGCTCGAGGCCGACGTAGAGCGCTGCGCCCACTACGCCCAGCAGAGCCCGCAGCTCGTGACCGCGCTCGCGCCGCGGCTGGGCTACGCGCGCGCCGCCGAGCTCGCCAAGCAGGCCGTGGCCCAGCGTCGGACGGTGAAGTCGCTCGCGGTGGAGCAGGGGCTGCTCACGGCGCAGGAGGCCGAGCGCCTGCTCGATCCCAAGCCGCTCACCGAGCCCGAGGTTCGCGAGTAGCCGCGGCTTGTGCGCGGGTGCGGTCATTCCCAGCTTGCGGTCATGGGAGACGATCCGCGAGAGGAGTCGTACGCGCCGCCGGTGCCGCTGGGGTTGGACGCGGCGTCGCTGTGCCGCCTGCTGGCGCGGCTCGACACCAGCAACCTGCCCGAGGTCGACGCCGTGTTTCCGAGCAACGGGCCGCAGGTGCTGCCGCTCTTCCGTGGGCTGAACGCGGAGCTCCTGCTCGTCCGCTGGGAGGGCGGGCAGTCGACGCCGGTGCGGACGCTGGGGCCGTCGACGCTGGCGGTGCGGCCGGTCTCGGGCGAGCTGGAGGTGATCAGCTTCTCGGCCGCGCAGGGTTCGCCGCGGCTCGAGGGAATCGACACCGTGGGGCCGGGGCAGATCGCCGGCATCCCCAACGGCGCGGTGCACGCGCTTCGGGCGCGCGGGCCGGCGCTCACGCTGCACCTCTGCGCGCCGCCAGTGTTCGAGCGCAAGGACCTCGACGTCGCGAGCTGGTTCTAGCGGCGCCGCGCCAGTCCGAGCGCCAGCGCCAGCGCGAGGACCGCCAGCGGCGCCAGCGGTACGGCGCCCGTGGAGCCGCAGCCCGAGCTCGGCGCGCCCGCATCCGCAGCAGCCGGCGCGCCGGCGTCGAGGATCACGTACGGCCCGCAGGTCGTGGGCAGCGCGTTCTGGTCGAGCCGGTCCACGTTGCGCGCGGCGACGAGGTCCTGCAGCGCCGGGCCGCTGACGTAGGTGGCCATGGTCGGATCGCAGCCGACGAAGAACGCCGCGTACGCGGTGGTGAAGCGCGCGAAGTAGCTCGACTGCACCGGGTGCGCCTGAAGACAGCCCAGCTGACAGGTCTGGCTCGCGGGCCACTCCGCGTCGCAATCCGACGCCGAGACGATGTGCAGCGTGCTCCGCGGCCCCGCGAGCTCGTCGTACACGCTGGCCGCCGAGTCATTCGAGTTGCACACGCCAGGATCGGCGTTCAAGAGCAGCGTGGGCACGTGCACGATCTGTGTGGCGGCGTTGCGCGCCTGGCCGTTCAGGTCCTGCGTGTCGAGCAGCACGGCCACGGAGAGCGTGTCGTCCTGCGTCGCGGCCCAGGCGGCACCCATCGCGCCGGTGTTGAAGCCGATGACGCCGCGGTGCGCGCTGTCGACCTTGCCCTGGAAGCGCGAGCCGTCGCGCAGGTTCTCGCGCTCGAGGAAGGTCAGCGCGTCGAGCAGCGTCTGGCCGATCGACGTGGCGTCGGTGTTGGTGAAGCCGAGGTCCGGCACGGCGACCACGAAGCCCCAGGTCGCCAGGTGCAGGCAGAGCCCCTGGAGCACGTCGCGGCCTTCGGCGAGGTTGGTGGCGATGGCGATGACCGGCTTGGGCGAGCTCGTGCTTGGCAGGCACACCGTGGCCTGCACCTGCGAGGGCCCGACCTGGATCGTGTCCACTTCGCTCGTCGCCGTGAACGGCCCGTCGTTCTCGGGCAGCGTCGTTGCGCGCGCGAGCGCGGGCGCGACGAGCACAAGCGCGAGCAAGGGCAGGGCGGAGCGCATCCGCCGCATCCTAATCCCAATCAGCGTGTTGCTGCGGTCGGCTGCGGCGGCGCCTGCATCACCTCGCGCCACGACACGCGCCCGGTGATCTGCATGACCACGAAGAGCGTGAGGATGGCGCCGATGGTGATGGCCAGCCCGGTGAAGCCCGTCCAGAAGAACGTGAAGCTGAAGAGAACGAGATATATCAGTTGCGAGAGGGCCATCTCGCGCAGGGCGAAGCGCCAGCCCACGAAGAGCCGCGCATAGGTCACCACCAGGAAGATCGAGACCGCGCTGGAGATCGCGAACGCCGGCCCCACCGCGACGTGGTCCACCAGATACGCGAACAGCAGGTGGAAGGCGAAGAACGCGCAGCCGAAGAGGAAGTAGTTGAGCGGGTGGATCTCCTTGCGCGCGGCGGTGGAGAGCACGGCCACCACGAAGAAGAAGAACAGCAGCCCCACGGGCGCGAAGAAGGTGATCTTCGCGGCCAGGTCGCCGGGGTTGAGCTTCTGGGGCAGGCTCATGCCGATGGTGGCGTTGGCGACGAGGCTGTCGAAGCGCCAGGCGCCGTGCCAGCCGCTGGCGGTCGCCTCCTGGGTGCTGGGCGAGAGCGTGCCCGGCGGGAAGTCCACCTCGGGGAAGGTGGTGTCCACGGTCATCTTGAAGTTGCGGACCTCGCCCGTGCCGCGGGTGAGCTCGTAGCGCCAGGTGTCGGTCCCGCGCGAGCGATAGCTGATGGTGAAGCTGCGCTTCTGGTTCGGCGCGAAGCGCGTGGTGAAGCTCGCCCCTGAATCGTTGAAGCTGGCGGCGAGCGGCTGGCCCTTGTCGTCGGTCACGTGGAAGGCGTCGAAGATCGCGTTTCGCTGCTCGAGAGGAAACAAGATGGTTACATCGCGCTCGACGTTGGTCGGATTGGTGAACGTGTACGTCGCCTGAAGATCAGCGCCGTAGGTGGCGAACCAGAGCAGACCTTTTCGGCGCTGATCGAGCGTGAGCGCCGCGTGCGCGTCCGTCCCCGTCAGCGCGACGGGATAGGTGACGACCACCTGCCGCAGCTCCTCGCGCTCCACCTGGCGGCCGTTCTCGGTGACGGTCACCAGCTGCCGCTGCGGCTCGACCTGCGAGTACGTCGCCGTCGGCGCCTGCTGCACGCCCGGCGGTCCCCAGAGGAGGTGCACCTCGTCGAGGAGGGAGCTGCTCATGCCTCCCGAGCGACTGATGATGGTCGTGCCGAGGATGACCCAGGCGATCGCGCAGCCCAGCCAGATGAAGCCAATGCCCAAGAGCTTTTTCATGTGCGCTCGAGGCTGCAAGCCCGGGACCTTCGCGGCGGCGTTCGACTTTCGCGCACTTGCGCGCGTGGGCTGCGTCCGGCGGGCCGCGGTGTGGCTGCGCTTCCGCTGTCAGAGCGCGTCCCACTCCAGGCCAAGCTGGCCCGCGGGCAGCCACGAGACCTGCGCGGCGTGGAGGTAGTAGCTGGCGCCGCCGTAGACCTCGAGGTCCGCGGTCAGAAAGAGCCGATGGCTGAGCGCGAAGCGCACGCCCACGCGCGGGCCCAGCTCGAGCACCGGTCCGGCGAACGTCGAAGCGTCGCGTCGGCCGACGATGAAGCCGGGGCCTGCCTCGAGGGCCACGAAGAGCCGCGCGCGCGACGCCTCGGCCCCGAGCCGCAGCTGCAGGTGCACGGCGACGTCGGTCTCGCGGGCGGCGCTCTCGTTTCCAAAGCGCGACTCCGCCACGAGCCCGATGCCGCTCGGATGCGGGTTCTCGATTCCCAGGCGCAGCGCGACCAGGTTTCCGGAGTTGCTCTCGAAGCCGCGCGCGAGACCGGCGCTCAAGACGAAGCCCAGCGTCGGCGCGTTCTCGTGCTCGGTGACTGCGGGTCGCTCGACCACCTCGGCGTCGACGGCGGCGTTGCCTTTGGCGGCGACGAGCGCGCCTTGCGCTGGCGCGAGCTCGTCCCAGCCAATGCGGCGCTCCTCGCCGGTGCGCAGCTCCAGCCGCTCGCCCACGGCGCCTTCGGGCTTCCACACGCGGATGCCATAGCTGCCGGGCGCGAGGGTGAGCCGCGTGGGCGCGCCCGGTCCAACTTCGGCGACGACTTGATCGTGGACGACGTCGACCACGAGCGCGCGCTGCAAGCCCTCGGGAAGGATGAGCGCGGCCGTCGGACGATCGCGCAGCTCGGTGAGCACCAGCTCGCCCTGGCCGGAGAGCGCGTAGTCGTAGCGCGGGTGCTGCGGGCCCACGGTGGTCTGCGCGGTGGCGGCGACGGTGCGATCGAACGCGTAGCGATACGCCTCGGAGAGCGTGACCCGGCCATCGCCGCTTGCGTCGGCGGCGCCGCGAAGTCCCGAGACGAAGTGGTGGGTGAAGTAGCTGCCCTGCACCTCGGCGGACTCGAGCGCGTACTCGCTGGAGGCGCTGCTGGTGAGGAACACGGAGCCCTTGGCGTCGAGGTCGTCGGCGAGGTTCACGGCGAAGCCCGGGCCGGCGCTGCCTCCTTTTTCGCCGAGCAGTCCGCCCGACTGGCAGGCGTCGACGATGGCGATGCGGACCTCCGCGCCGGTCGCAGCGAGCGCGCGCTTCAGGTCGCCGAACGCCAGGCGATCGTGACCGAGCTCGAGCGCGGCGCCGTCGGAGTGGCCGGAGAAGTAGAAGATGAGCACCACGCGCATGAGCGGGAGCCGGTGCAGCTCGCTCACGCGCGCGCCCAGCATCGTGAGCGCGCGGTCGACTTCCTGGGCGCCCTGGCCTTGAAGCAGCATCAAGTCGTCGGGCTGGACGCCGCCGAGCTCGCTGAGCACGCGCGCGAACTTGGCGGCGTCGCTCTGGGCGTAGCGCAGCGGCTTGACGCCAACGTTGCCGACGTCGTTGCCGACCACGAGCGCGAGGCGTCGCGTCTCCGCGCGCGCATGGGACGCGACGAGCATCGACGCCACGGCCAGCACGGCGAGCGCGCTTCGCATGCGGCCATTGTGGGCGAAGTGTCGAGGAGGGTCCATGTGGCCACCCGCAGGGACAACCGAGCGTGGGTGGATGGGAAGTCTTTTTTCGTTCGGAGCGACCGACGACGCAGACGGGAGGTTGTCGAATTTTTGTGCTGATATGCAAGGACAAGCTCCAGGTCCTGTGCTTCCATATCAATACAAATTCGGAGGTCGCGTGGGGAGAGGCACCAAGGCGAGCGGGGCGTTGGTCGAGAAGGAGCTGCGAAAGCTCGGAGCGAACCTGAAGCTGGCGCGGACGCGGAGAGCGGTCTCGCTTCGGGACATGGCCGATCGGATGCGCGTGAGCGTCGACACGGTTGTCCGGATGGAGAGCGGCGATCCGAAGGTGGGCATCGGGATCGTGGCGACGGCGCTGTCCGAGTTGGGTTTGGACGGCGGCCTGAAGAAGTTGGCGGATCCGGGCGAGGACCTCGAGGGTGCGGTCATCGAGCGGAGCCAGCTGCCGCGCAGGGTACGGAAGGCTTGGTCCGATCGGAGGTAGCCCCAGCCACCCCTCCAAAGCCAAACGAGGCGGTGTGCGGTTCGCGGCCTCGCGGGAGGAGCCGCGGTGTCGAGGCCGCAAATCTTCGAGCGTCCCGAACGCAAGACGCCCGCCCGGGGAGAGCCGGAGCGGGCGCGCGGTTCAAGGGAGCAAACTCGACCCAACTACTCCTTGGACTCGGGCTCCTCGGACTGCTCCTTCTTCGGCTCGGTGGCGATGTCGAAGTAGCCCTTGTAGTCGAACTTGATGCTCTTATCTTCGAAGGAGCCGTTGGTCTTCTTGTCGGTGACGAGCCACTTCCCGTCCTTCTTGCCGAGCAGGTAGCTGGTGGGCTCGGCGTCGGCGTCTTCGCCCTTCTCCTGGACGCGGTAGTTCTTGGCCTTCACGTCGAAGCTGATGGTGCCGTACATGTGCTTCGCCGAGCCGTCGATGGTGTAGCTCTTCAGGTAGAAGTCGTCCTTGGCCCAGTACTGGGGCGCCATCTCGTGCTGCTCCTTGCCTAGGCGCTTCTTGATCCCCGCGATGAGCTCGAGGGTCTTGGGGTGGACGTCCTTCTTGGCCGGGTCCCACTTCTTCTTCACGAGCAGGTCCAGGTAGTCGGTGAGGACCTTCTTGGCCGCGGCGGTGTCGGCGTCGTCGGAGGACGCAGCGGCCGCGGGCTTGTCGTCGCCGGTCGAGGCGGGGCCGTTGCTGCCCGGCTCCTCCGCGAACGCGGGCACGGCCGCGAAGACGACCGAAGCAAGAATGAGATGACGCATGCACGACCTCCAGCCAGGCCAGCGCGAACTTGCGCAGCGACTGGGCTTCTAGCAACCGGCCGGGGCTCAAGGCAACGCGGGCGCTCGGCAGGCAGCACCCGTGGCGACGCGCCAGGCTCCTGCAGGCTCGAAACGCGAACGTCGCTCGGGTCAGTGGCTGGTCGCTGGTGGCTGGTCGCTGGTTCAGCGAGCGACGGAGTCGGGCGCGGCCGGGAATGGCCGCGCCCCTCGCGGGTTGGCGCGGTTCAGGGGGCATCTTTGGGCGCGTTTGTCAGGTTGAGCCCAGGCGACGCGGCGACTAAGGTGCGGCGTCCTTTTCCCGTACGAGCCTCATGAGCCAACCGACCCAGCCCTCTCCGCCCACGGACCCGAGCGATCTCTCCAAGGAAGAGGAGATCTTCCAGGTTCGCCTGCAGAAGGCCGAGGAGCTCAAGAAGCGCGGCATCAACCCGTACGGGAATGGGTACAACCCCAAGAACACCTGCGGGCAGATCAACGCGGCCCACGCCAATGACGACGCAGCGGCGCTCGAGCAGAAGGCGCTCAGCTACGACATCGCCGGCCGCGTGATGGCCTACAAGACGTTTGGCAAGCTCGTCTTCCTGAAGTTGCGCGACCGCTCCGGCGAGCTTCAGGCGATGCTTCGTAAGAACGTCGTCGGCGATGAGGGCTGGGACGTCCTCACCAAGTTCACCGACATCGGCGACGTCGTCGCCGTCTCCGGCAAGTGCATTCGCACCAAGACCGGCGAGCTCTCCATCGACTCCGAGAAGTTCACCTTCCTCACCAAGAGCCTGCGCCCGCTGCCCGAGAAGTGGCACGGCCTCTCGGACATCGAGACCCGCCACCGCCAGCGCTACGTGGACCTGATCTCCTCGTATCCGCAGGTGCGCGACATCTTCCGCGTGCGCACCCAGGTGGTGCGCGGCATCCAGAAGTTCCTCGACGCGCGCGACTTCATCGAGGTGGAGACGCCCATCCTCCACAAGCCCGAGGAGGCCGGCGGCGCCGCGGCCAAGCCGTTCGCCACGCACCACAACGCGCTCAGCCTCGACTTGAAGCTGCGCATCGCCACCGAGCTGCACTTGAAGCGGCTCGTCGTCGGCGGGATGGATCGCGTCTACGAGATCGGCCGCATCTTCCGCAACGAGGGCATCGACCGGAAGCACAACCCCGAGTTCACCTCGGTCGAGTTCTACTGCGCGTACGCGACCTACGAAGACCTCATCTCGCTCACCGAGGAGATGATCGTCTCCCTCGCCGACGAGATCTTGAAGAAGCGCGAGCTCACCTTCCAGGGCCAGACCATCTCGCTCGAGCGGCCGTTCCCGCGCGTGTCGATGGTGCAGAGCGTGGCCGCGGAATTGAAGGAGCAGGGCCACCTCGACGTCGGCGACTTCGCCAAGATGAACGCCGAGCACGCGACCACCCTGCGCGCGCTGGCCACCTACTGCCAGATGTCGGGCTCGGAGAAGGCCATGGCCGTGGCGCGCGCCTGGAGCGCCGACGCCAAGGGCCACGGCGCCATCGAGGTCCCCAAGGCCGGCGGCAAGGAGGTCGACTCGGTGGGCGAGGCCATCGCCGTGCTCTTCGAGCACCTGGTCGAGCCCAAGCTGCCCAAGGACAAGCCGGCCTTCGTGACCGACTTCCCCTTCGAGGTCTCGCCGCTCGCGCGCCGCCGCGACGCCGAGCCCCGCCTCACCGATCGCTTCGAGCTCTTCATGGCGGGCATGGAGGTGGCCAACGCCTTCAGCGAGCTCAACGATCCCCTCGACCAGCGCCAGCGCTTCGAGAAGCAGGTGGAGCGCCAGAAGAAGGGCGACCAGGAAGCGATGCCCTACGACCACGACTACGTGCGCGCGCTCGAGTTCGGCATGCCGCCCACCGCGGGTGAAGGCATCGGCATCGACCGCCTGGTGATGCTCTTCACCGACCAGCCGAACATCCGCGAGGTCATCCTCTTTCCGCTGCTCAAGCCGCTCACGTGAGCGATCCGGTGTCCATGTCCGACTCCAGCTCCAGCGCCGCAGAGACCGCGCCGGTCGCGCCTGGGCACGCCATGCTCCCGGCCGACGCCGTCTCGCACGGCAAGCCGCGCGGCGTGTTCTCCGTCTGGGCGCTGCTGCTCGCGCTCGCGACCATGGCCCTGGGCTACTGGGTGCTGCTCGGCGGCGAGGCGCTCGTCGCCCGCTTCGGGCTCGCGCCGGAGCGGGCGCTGGCCATCTCCGGTGCGCTGTCGGCGGTGGTGCTGCTCCTCGGAGGCGGCGCGGCGGCGGCGGTGGCCCGGCGCATCGGCCTCCTCGAGCTGACGCTCGGCTGGCTGGTCGTCACCATCCCGCTGGTGGCGTTCCTGTCGTTCGCGATGTTGGGTCCCGCGGAGTGGGCGCGCTTCGTGCCGCCGGACCTGCTCTACCTCTCGTCGCTGCTCGACAACCCCGTCACCGGGCTCCTGCTCGGCGCGCACGCGGTGTACCTGGTGGCGCTGCTGGGCGCGACGCTGGGCTACGTCTCGTTCGGCGGCGGCTCGCTGGACCTGCACTTCTCCTTCGAAGCGCACGTGGCCAGCCAGCACCTGCGGCTCTCGCCGCAGAAGGTGGTGCTCGTCTTTGCGCTGGGCATCGTCTCGCCGCTCTTGCTCCTGCTCTGGCCGCTGACGCTCATCTCGCTCACGCTCGCGTATGCAGTGATGAGCTCGCAGACGCGCCGGCGCGTGCTCGAGCAGCTCATGCCGTACATCGCCATCCTCGGCGTGAGCATCGGCGTGTGCGCGCTGGTGACGGTGCTCTCCGTGATGAGCGGCTTCGAGGTGGATCTGAAGAAGAAGATCCTCGGGGCCAACGCGCACGCGGTGGTGATGAAGTACGGCACCGACTTCTCCGAGTACCGCGAGGTCGCCGAGAAGGTGCGCGGCGTGCGCGGGGTGAAGGGCGTGTCGCCGTTCGCGCTGAACGAGGTGATGCTCACCTCGGAGCAGAACCTCCAGGGCGCGCTCATCAAGGGCATCGACCCGAGCACCGTGGGCCAGGTCACCGACCTGCCCGCGAACATCGCCGACACCAAGAACGGCGGTCAGGGCAAGCTCGAGTGGCTCGACCACCCCGACCAGATCCCGGTGATCACCCCCGGCGAAGGCAACGTGCGAAAGGTGCAGGAGGAGCTCGAGAAGGCCGCGGGGACCAGCGCCGGCGGGCCGCAGCACCCCGCGCCGAAGCCGGACGCCTCGCCGGAGAACGTGCCCACGCCGGTGATGCCCACGGTGCCCGGGATCGTGCTCGGCACCGAGCTCGCCAAGAGCCTGCGCGTGTTCGTGGGTGATCGCGTGAACGTGGTCTCGCCGCTGGGTGGCGAGCTCGGCCCGCAGGGACCGATGCCCAAGAGCCGGCCCTTCCGCGTGGCGGCCATCTTCTACTCGGGCATGTACGAGTACGATTCGAAGTTCGCGTACATCGGCCTGGACAGCGCCCAGAAGTTCTTCGGCATGGGCGACACGGTGCAAGGCCTGGAGATCCGCGTCGACGACATCGACAACACCCGCGTCATCAACCGCGGCATCTTGAAGACGCTCGGCGGCTACCCCTTCCGCACCAAGGACTGGGGCGAGATGAACCACAACCTCTTCTCCGCGCTGCGATTGGAGAAGCTGGCCATGGCCATCATGCTCACGTTCATCGTGCTGGTGGCCTGCATCAACATCCTCAGCACGCTCGTGGTCTTCGCCCTCCAGAAGGCGAAGGAGGTGGCCATCCTCAAGTCGATGGGCGCGCGCGACACCGGCATCATGAAGATCTTCGTGCTCGAGGGCCTGATCATCGGCTCCATCGGCACGGTGCTGGGCCTCATCCAGGGCTACGGCTGCTGCCAGTTCGTGGAGAAGTTCGGCATCCGGATGGATCCGCAGGTCTATTACATCTCCAAGCTGCCGGTGCGCATGGACGGCCTGCAGTTCCTGGTGGTGGCGGTGATCGCGCTGGTGCTCGCCTACCTGGCCACCATCTTCCCGGCGCTGAACGCGAGCCGGCTGCGCCCGGTGGAAGGGCTCAAGACCGAGTAGCCATGGCCAACCTCGTCGACATCGCTGGGCTCACCAAGGACTACTTCCTCGAGGGGAGGCGCATCCCCGTGCTGCGCGGCGTGGACCTCAACATCGCCGAGGGCGAGATGCTCTCGCTGGTGGGTCCGAGCGGCGTGGGCAAGAGCACGTTCCTCCAGGTGCTGGGCACGCTCGACGAGCCGACCACGGGCACCGTGCACTTCCAGGGCGTGGACGTCTTCTCGCTCACCGACAACGCGCTCGCCGACTTCCGCAACAAGAGCATCGGCTTCGTCTTTCAATCGCATTATTTGTTACCCGAGTTCTCCGCGAAGCAGAACGCCATGATGCCCACGCTGATCCACCGCATGGATTCGCGCGAGGCGGAGTCGCGGGCGGTGGAGCTCTTGCAGATGGTGGGGCTGGGGCACCGGCTGGATCACAAGCCGGGCGAGCTCTCGGGCGGCGAGCAGCAGCGCGTGGCCCTGGCGCGCGCGCTGGTGATGCACCCGCGGCTGCTCCTCGCCGACGAGCCCACCGGCAACCTCGATCCGGAGACGGGCGAGGGCATCCACCGGCTGCTGAGCGACCTGAACCAGCGGCTGGGCATCACCTGCCTGGTGGTCACGCACAACGCAGAGCTGGCGCGCAACATGCGGCGGCAGCTGCGGCTCCGCGAGGGACGGCTGGTGGAGGAGTCGCGCGCCAACTAGCGCGCGACGGCCTTCCTGGAAACCACCGGGCCCAGTCGCCGAGACACGCTCGCGCTGCTGGGACTCACGCTCGTCGCGCTGGGGCTGCGGCTCTGGGGCATCCGCTTCGGCCTTCCGGGCGCGCTGGCCCGACCCGACGAAGAGCAGATCCTCGGGGCGGCGCTGCACGCGGTGCAGACCGGAAATCCGGGCTACTTCTACTACCCGTCGCTGATGCTCTATCTCGACGGCGGGCTGATGCGCCTCGGCTGGGGCGCGGCGCTCGACTGCACCGCGGCGCTGCACCCGGACCAGCTCTTCTTCGTGATGCGCGTGATCTCGGCGATTGCGGGCGCGCTCTGGGTTCCCGCGGCCGCGCT
This sequence comes from Deltaproteobacteria bacterium, assembly GCA_018266075.1. Taxonomy (GTDB): domain Bacteria; phylum Myxococcota; class Myxococcia; order Myxococcales; family SZAS-1; genus SZAS-1. The sequence continues at coordinate 98,307 of JAFEBB010000023.1, forward strand.
GCTCGCGTACCGCGCATCGCCCACTCCGTCGCGGCGGCGGGCGATGGTTGCCACGGCGATCCTCGCGGCGCTCGCGTACCTGCCCGCGCGCGAGGCGCACTTCGGCACCATCGACTCGGCGCTGCTCCTCGCGCTCACGGTTGCGCTGCATCGGATCCAGGTGTTGATCGAGCAGCCGTCGCGGCGCGCGTACCTGCTCGCGGGCGCGGCGTGGGGGCTGGCGACCTCGGTGAAGTACAACGCGCTCGGGCTCGCGGTGCCGGTGCTGGTCGCGCACTGGCTCGTTTGGAAGCGCGGAGCGGCCAAGCTCGTCGACGCGCGCGTGCTTGGCCTCGCGCTCGCGGCGCTCGTCGCGTTCGTGGGCACGTCGCCGTTTCTGGTGCTCTCGTGGCGCGACGCGCTCGCCCAATTTCTCACCGACCTGCGCGTGCTGCACGACGGCTACCCCGGCTTCGAGCAGGGCACGGCGCTCGGCTTCTACGGCACGTTCGCGCTGCCGGTGGGGCTCGGTTTGCCGATGTGCATCGCGGCGATCGTTGGACTGGGCGTGCTCGTCCGGCGTCCACAGGCGTGGCCGCTGCTGGCTTTCGGGATCGCGTCGGCGCTGAGCATCGCCACCGGGAAGTACACGCTGGTGCGCTACGCGCTGGTGGTGGTGCCGACGCTGATTGTCTGCGCGGGTTGGGCGCTCGCGTCGATCCCGCGCGCGCGGGTGCCGCTCGTGGCGATGCTCGCTGTCCTCGTGGCGCTGCCGTCGCTCTGGCGATTGATCGCGCTCGATCGCGCGCTGTCGCTGGAGGACACGCGCTCCGCCGCGGCTGCATGGATGTCCGCGCACGCTTCGAGTGGCGCGAGCGTCGTCGAGGATGGTTACTTCGGCGCGCCCGTGCTGCCGATGGATCGGTCTGGGCTCACCTGTCCCGAGAGCGGGCCGCGGTTCCGGGCGAGCGCGGTGCATCGCTACGAGTCGATGTCCGTCCAGCAGGATCTGGTCAACGCCGCGTACGCGAACCCGCCGGACTACGTCGTCGAGCGCGAAGGGCTGCTCAAGTGGTACGGCCGGCGGGGCGCGTGGGTTCCCGGTCTCGTCGAAGGTCGCTACGAGCTGGCGCAGGCGTGGCCGGTGTCGCTGCGCGAGCCCGCGCGCTTCGACGAGCTCGACGCCTTCTACTTACCCTTCGACGCGCCGCTCGCTCAGACGCAGCCCGGGCCGTCGATCCAGATCTGGAAGCGGCGCTAGAGAGATTCAAAACCCCGCCGGTGACCCAGCCGGCGCAGCCGGCGAGCCTGGGGGCAGGGTTTTGAAGCGGGTTCGGACGACTACTGCGTCAGGTAGAAGATGCCCAGGCACATCTCATCGTTGGTGCCTTCGCCCCAGTTCAGGTTCTGCGGCACCTGGCGCACGCCGTTGGCGTCCTTGGGCTGGTTGGAGGACGAGTTGTCCCAGTGGCAGTCGATCTCCAGCTGGTCGCCGGGGTTCAGCGTCTCGGGCTGCTGGAGCTGGTATCCGCCCTGCCAGGCAAAGCTGTAGTTGGGGACGTCGAGCAGGCAGGTCTCGCCGCCGTCGTTGGCGCGCTCGATGGCCAGGTGCTCGCGCTTGCCGCGCAGGTGCATGTGCGCGCCCGCCGCCCAGATGCGGAACGGCTTGTTCGCGGGGATGACGTTGTTGGTGAATTGGTCGATGTACGGCGTGGGGTCGATGGCGTACTGCGCGCCCGCGTCGGGGTCGCCCGCGGCGATGGGCATGTTGCCGTAGAGCCAGCGGAGGTCCACGAAGGGCAGCACCGCGGCCGGGTACTGCACCGAGTCGGCGAGCTCGAGGTCGAGCGTGGTCAGGTCGCTCTCGCCCGGGCCGTTGAGCACGTTGTAGTGCATCTGCAGGATGATCTTGCTCCCCGGCTGCACCTCGATGCCGGTGTCGGGCGCGAACTCGCCGCCGGTCACGCCCGGGGCCCAGGCGCCGAGCCAGTTCGCGGAGTCGTCCGCGCCGCCGCCGCCGAAGCAGGTGTAGCCCGGCACGCCGCCGTCGGTGTTCTCCAGCGCCACGTACTTCGACACATCCCCCGGCGCGGCCACGTAGGCGATCACGTGGTGGACGATCTTCGCGTTGCCCGGCGTGACCGAGAGCCCGGTGACGTACTTGGTGGTCGTCTCCGGCCAGTCGAGCACGAAGCAGTGGTAGTCGTCGGGCGAGAGCGAGGGCGTGTAGGCCACGGGCATGGTGAGCTGCGCGTCGACGTGCGGCAACACCGGCCCCGCATCCGGCGCCTGGATCGGCCCCTGCGCCGGCCCGCCTTCTTGCGCGCCGGTGGTGGCCCACATCACCAGGGTGTTGATCTCGTCGTCGCTGAGCTCCCGGCCGTGCTTGTAGCTGTTGCACGCGTCCGACGGCGGCCAGGGCGGCATCTGGGTGTAGCCGTAGAGCGGCGCCTGCGAGGCCTGCACGGTGATGCCGATGAAGGCTGCCTCGTTCGCGGTGTCCGCGTAGGTCTGCATCGAGAACGGCGCGATGTTGCCCGGCTGGTGGCAGCTCACGCAGTGCTGCTGGACGATGGGCGCCACGTCCTTCCAGAAGGTGACCGTGGCCCCGGCGTCGCCGCCGGTGGTGCCGCCGCCCGTCGAGCCCGTCGAGCCCGACGACGACGGCGATGCGCCGCTGCAGGCCAGGAGGCCGAGCGACGCGAGCGCGGCGAGAGTGATTCGAGCCATGGGGCACCCCGGAATTCACGGGGAGTATGCCGTCGAGCCCGGCCCTGTCCATGCCACCCGGCCAAATGCGAGCGCCTGACAGCAAGGCATTGCCGGTCGACCCGAGGCTGCCGGAAATGATTCACATCGTGCCATCGTCAGGCGTTGAGACAGCACGCAGCCGGAGGCGCGCCATGGCCGATTCCTTCACCGACGTGACCTACAACTCGCTGGGCGGCCGACTGGTGAAGTCCGTGGGCGGCGCGCTGATTGGGCTGCTGCTCGCGGTGCTCTCCTTCCCGCTGCTCTGGTGGAACGAGGGCCGCATCAACCTCGCCGACGTGGCGAAGAAGGCGGTCGCTGTCACCGCCGACGGCTCGGGCGGCGGCGAGGGCGCGCTGGTGAGCGTGACCGGCCCGGTGACCACGACGGATCAGGTGGGCGATCCCAGCTACCTCAAGCCCGGCAACTACCTGCGCCTGGAGCGCAACGCCGAGATGTGGGCCTGGCACGAGACCAAGCACGAGCGCGAGGAGAAGCAGCTCGGCGGCAGCTCCAAGACCATCACCACCTACGACTACGACGAGGGCTGGTCGAGCCACCCGCAGGACTCCGCCGAGTTCCGCCACGAGGAGGGCCACGACAACCCGCCCATGCGCGTGGCCTCGCAGATCTTCCGCGCAACCAGCGCCAAGCTGGGCGCGTTCACCTTCGACCCGGGCGAGGCCGAGCTGCCGAGCGCGGAGAAGCTGCAGCCGGCGCCGGGCGACTACCTGGTGGGCAATGTGCAGCGCGGCGGCACGCGCACGTCCGAGGTCGGGCCTACGGTTGCCGGCGAGTACATCTTCGACGGCCAGGGCTCGCTGGCGCACCCGCGCGTGGGCGACGAGCGCATCTCGTTCCTGGCGGTGAAGCCGCTGGCGAGCGCCACGCTCTTCGGCAAGCGCGCGGGCAGCACGCTGGTGGCGGCCATGGTGGGCGACGGCGATCGCTTCTTCCGCGTGCTCCACGGCACCCGCGAGGAGGCCATCGACACCCTGCAGACCGAGCACACCGTGACCACCTGGCTCCTGCGGTTGGCCGGCTTCCTGATGATGTGGCTGGGCGCGGCGGCGGTGTTCCGGCCGATCAACACCTTCCTGGACATCGTGCCCATGGTGGGCGGCGCGGGGCGCTTCCTGGTGACGCTGGTGCTCTTCCCGATCACCCTGACGGTGTCGCTGGCGGTGATCATCGTCTCGGCGATCGCGCACAGCCTGATCCTGAGCGCGCTGGTGGCGCTGGGGATCATCGTGGGGGCGATTGTGTACTTCAAGAAGCGGCGGCCGGCGGCGGCAGCGGCGGCGGCATAGAGAATCAGGTCCTTGGGTCGAACGCCGAATCGCTGGTACCGCGAGTACCTCGCTCGGCCCGCTCGGTAAGCCACTCGATCCCCTGGGTGCGAAGCTCAGCCCGCTGGGTCCGTCGCTCGGTCCGCTGGGTATGCCACTCGATCCGATGGGTGCGTCGCCTTGCCCATTGGGTGCGTCGCCCAACCCGAGGAATCTGTCGCCCCGCTCATTGGGTGCGTCGCCCAACCCGAGGGATCTGTCGCCCCGCTCATTGGGTGCGTCGCCCAACCCGACGGATCTGTCGCCCCGCCCATTGGGTGAGTC
>JAFEBB010000024.1 GCA_018266075.1 Deltaproteobacteria bacterium
CATCGACAAGGACAACACCACCATCGTCGACGGCGCCGGCAAGAAGGACGCCATCCAGGCCCGCGTGAAGACCCTGCGCGCCCAGGTGGAGGAGACCACCAGCGACTACGACAAGGAGAAGCTCCAGGAGCGTCTGGCCAAGCTCGTGGGCGGCGTGGCCGTGATCAACGTGGGCGCCGCGACCGAGACGGAGATGAAGGAGAAGAAGGCCCGCGTGGAGGACGCGCTCAACGCGACCCGCGCGGCCGTCGAGGAGGGCGTGGTGCCCGGCGGCGGCGTGGCCTACGTGCGCAGCCTCAAGGCGCTCGACAAGGTGGAGGTCTCCGAGGGTGAGAAGTTCGGCGTGGACATCATCCGCCGCTCGCTCGAGGAGCCCCTGCGCCAGATCGCCGGCAACGGCGGCCTGGAGGGCAGCGTGGTGGTGAACCGCGTGAAGGAGGGCACCGGTGCCTTCGGCTTCAACGCGGCCACCGGCGAGTTCGAGGACCTGCTCAAGGCCGGCGTCATCGACCCGGCCAAGGTCTCGCGGACCGCGCTGCAGAACGCGGCCAGCGTGGCGAGCCTGATGCTCACCACCGAGGCCATGGTCGCCGACCGCCCCAAGGCGGACGACGACAAGGGCGCCGGCGGCGGCATGCCCGGCGGCATGGGCGGCATGGGCGGCATGGGGATGTAACCCAGTCGTTAAGTCCCTGCTGACAGCGAAGGCCCCCGCGCGCGAGCTCGGGGGCCTTCGTGCTTGCGGGGGGAGCACCGAGGTGGCCTGGAGAAATGGCGACCCGCATCGCCCGGTTCTGCGTTCACTGAGCGGCGTGCACACGCGCCGAGTCGGGCATCGCCGCGCGCACCACGCGCCCCAGCCGCTCCATGCCCAGCTCGATGAGCTCGCTCGGCCGGTTCGAGAAGTTGAGCCGCAGCGTCTCGCGCTCGGGCTCCGCCGCGAAGAATGGGCTCCCGGGCACGAACGCCACCTTCTGCTCCACCGCGGGCACCAGCAGCTCCTCCGCGCGCAGCCCGCTCGGCAGCCGCACCCACACGAAGAGGCCGCCGTCGGGCCGCGTCCAGCGCGAGCCAGGCGGCAGGTGCTTCTCCAGCGCGCCCAGCATGGTCAGGCAGCGCTCGCCGTACACCGCGCGGATCTTCTCCACGTGCGCGTCGTAGTCGAACGTCTCGAGGAGCGTCGCGGCCGCGCGCTGGGCCAACGTCGCGCTGTGCAGATCCGCGGCCTGCTTGGCGGTGGTGCACGCGCGCACGAGCTGGGTGGAGCCCGCGAGCCAGCCGATGCGCATGCCGGGCGCGAGCGTCTTGGAGAACGTGCCCAGCTGCACGACCACCCCCGCCTCGTCGAGCGCCATCAGCGACGGCAGGCGCTCGCCGCGGAAGCGCAGCTCGCCGTACGGGTCGTCCTCGAGGATGGGGATCTGGTGCTTGGCCGCGAGCTTCACCAGCGCGAGCCGACGCTCCAGCGAGAGCGTGGTGCCCTTGGGGTTGTGGAAGTCCGCGACGATGTAGATGAGCTTGGGCTTGCGCCTGGCGATGAGCGCCTCCAGCTCGTCCACGCGCATGCCGGCGTCATCGCTGCCCACCACCTCGAAGCTGGCCTCGTAGCCGCTGAACACCTGGAGCGCGGCCAAGTAACTCGGGTTCTCCACGGCCACCACGTCGCCGGGATCGAGCAGCACCTTGGCCACCAGGTCGATGCCCTGCTGCGAGCCCGTTGTAACCAGAATGTTATCGACGCCCACGGTGGTCCCGCGGCGCGCGAGGCGGTCGCTGATCCACGCGCGGAGCGGCGCGTAGCCCTCGGTGACGCTGTACTGCAGCGCTTGCTCGCCGGACCTGGCGAGCGTCTCCGCATGTGCGCGCGCGATGGCCTCCACCGGGAAGAGCTCCGGCGCCGGCAGCCCGCCCGCGAAGGAGAGGATGTCGGGTCGCTCGGCGACCTTCAGGATCTCGCGTACCGCCGAGACCTTCATCCGGGTCATGCGGCGGGCCAACGTGATCGTCGTTTCAACGGCGGGCATGGCGGACCTCCAGGGCTTCGGGCTCCAGGTGCACGTGGCTCGACTCTTTGATCGAGGAGAGCACGATGGTGGTGTGCGTCCGCGTCACGCCGGGGATGGTGCGCAGCCCATCCACCAGCAGCGTGTCGAGCGACGAGGTGTTCGCGGTCTTCACCTTGAGCAGGTACGAGTCGGTGCCGGCCACGCGGTGGCACTCGAGCACGTCGCGCAGGGCGAGCACGCGCTTGGCGAAGCCGTCGAAGAACTTGGGGTGCTCGATGCCCACCCCGATGAACGCGGTGATGTCCTTGCCCAGCCGGCTGGCGTCCACGCGCGCCGCGTAGCCGAGGATCACCCCGCGCTCCTCCAGCTTGCGGATGCGCTCGGCCACGGCGGGCTGGCTCAGGCCCACGGCCTTGGCGAGCTCCATCTGCGTGGCGCGGCCGTCGGCCTGGAGCATCTCCACGATGCGGCTGTCGACGGCGTCGAGCGGTTCGAACATCGGCTCACCTCGGCAGCACCAGATTTACTATCTGCCGAAATGCGTTGCAAATTATGGAATATAAGCACACCTGGTGCGCCGATGGGCCTGTGCTAGGAAGCCGCCATGCTTCGACTTTCTCTCTGGGCGGCCGCGCTCACCGCGGCCCTGGCGTTGGCCGGCTGCGGCAGCAAGTGCGGCGGCGCGTGCTCCGTGCTCACCAACCCCGCGTGCCCGCACGTGCAGTTCAACGGCGCGGTGAACACCTCCACCAACGACCTCTGCAACTCGACGTGCGAGGCGAACAACAACTCGGTGTGCGCCGACAACAGCAACTCCGACATCAACGGCCAGGTGCTCGACTGCATCAACGCGGTCAGCTGTGACAGCGACGCCAGCCACGCGGAGCTCGCCATCGAGCAATGCGTGGTGAGCTGTCCGACCCACCGGTAATCAGCCGGCGAGCGCCAACGCGAGCCGCGCCGCGGTGCGCGCGTTGTTCTCGAGCAACGCGAGGTTTGCCACGCGCGAGCGACCCTTGGTCGCTTCTGCCACAGCGCCCAGCAGGAACGGCGTGAGCGCCTTGCCCTTCACGTCCTGAGCGTCGGCGCGCTTCAGCGCGTCCTCGACCGCGCGCTCGATCTCGTCGGAAGGCAGCGCCACGTCCGTGGGACACGGCTGCACCGCGAGCACCCCGCCGCCGCCGAGCTCCCAGTGCGCCTGGGAGATCGCCGCGAGCTCGCGCTCCGTCTCCGCGCGCACCTCGAGCGGAAGGCCCGAGCGCTCCGCGTAGAACGCAGGGAACTCGCTGGTGCGCAGGCCGACCACAGGCACGCCCAGCGACTCCAGCGCCTCCAACGTGCGCGGCAGATCGAGGATCGACTTCGCCCCGGCACAGACCACGGCCACCGCGTGTCGAGCGAGCGCTGCCAGATCCGCGGACACATCGCTGGCGTCGCCGCGGTGCACGCCGCCGATGCCGCCGGTGGCGAAGACGGCGATGCCCACGATGTCCGCGAGCGCGAGCGTGGCGGAGACCGTCGTGCCACCGGTCGCGCGACGCACCACGGCCAGCGAAAGATCGCGCTCGCCCAGCTTCATCAAGCCCTGGGTGGTGGCCAGCCGCTGCAGCTCGGCGTCGGTGAGGCCGACCCTGAGGATGCCGTCGATGCTGGCGATGGTGGCCGGCAGCGCGCCCTCTTCGCGGATCGCGGCCTCGCACTTGCGCGCGATCTCGAGGTTGAACGGATGTGGCAGCCCCTGGGCGATGACGCTCGACTCCAGCGCCACCACCGGCGCGCCGGCCTCCAGCGCGCGGTCCACCTCGGGCGAGACTTGAACGAAATCTTCGGGGACGAGCGGCATCGCGACAATCTAGCCGACCGTCAGGACGCCGTGCTCTCCGGCTCGCGTCCGCCCTCGGCGCCGCCTTCCGTGGTCCCGCGCTTGCGCGTGGTGCCCAGGCCGTACTCGGCGAGCTTCTTGTCCAGCGTAGGCCGGCTGATGCCCAGCAGCCGCGCGGCTTCGACTTTCTTTCCCGCGGCCTTGGTCATCGCCCGACTGATCGCCTCTCGCTCCACGGCTTCGACGAGCGAGCCCAGCGACTCCTCGCCCACCGCCAGCCCCGCGCGGATCTCCGGCGGCAGGTGCTGGGGCAGCACTTCTTCGAGATCGAGCATGTCCAGGCGCTCGATGAGGCCGCTCACCTCGCTGATGTTCGCGGGGAACGCGTAGGCGGTGAGGCTGGCCTGCGTCTCCGGCGTGAGGCGAAGCGGCCGCGCGTTGGGCGCGCGCCGCGCGAGATCGGCGAAGTGCGCGAGCAGGAGCGGCAGGTCGCCGGGACGCTCGCGCAGCGGCGGTACTTCGACCTCCACGCCGGCCATGAGGTTCGCGACTTCGAACGGAATGTCGCCGCGCGCCGCGAGCCGAGCGGGCGGCTCGCGCGAAGTCGAATACAGGCGCACGTCGAAGCGCAGATCGCCGCCATCGGGGCCGGGCGCCTGGCCGCGCTGGAGCACGTCCATGAGCCGCGTGGCCAGCGCGCGGTTCAAGGCCTCGAGCCCGAGCAGCAGCAGCGTGCCGCCGTCCGCGCGAGCAAACGCTGACGCGCGATTTCGCGCACCGAAGAGCAGCTCCTCCGCGCGCGGCGAGCGCAGGTCCACCACGCCGAGCGGCTGCATGGAGCGCGGGCCGCGGGCGATGGAGAAGCGCGCCAGCGTCTGCTTGCCGGTGCCGCGCTCGCCCACGAAGCACGCGGGCAGATCGCTGTAGGCAACTTTTCGCGCCAGCTCCAGGACGCGACGGAACGGGCGGCTCTGGCCCACCAGCATCGCGTCCGACTCGGCGTCCTCGTCGCGCTGGCGGAGCGCGGTCATGGCCTGGGCGGCGAGACGGGCCACGCTCGCAAGCAGCGAGAGCTCATCGCGGGCGAAGACCTCGTCGGTGCGCTGCACGAAGAGCAGGCCCAGCACCTCGCCGGTGCGCAGCGCGATGGGCGCCGACGCCGCTGGCCCGAGCCGCGCCACCTGGCGCTCCTCGATGCCCGCGCGCACCAGCCCGCGGGGCACGGCTGCCTCGCGCGCACCCTGCACCACCGCGGGCACGAGCGTGCCCTCTTGCAGAATCAGCGCGCTGACCACGTCGGCGCCGAGCGCGCGCGTCACCTCTTCGGCCACGCGCCGCGCCACCGCGCCTGCGCTGGAGGCGTTCAAGAGCTGCGCCGAGACGGCGAGCAGCACGCCCTCGTTGCCCGCGAAGGGCAGCAGATCTTCGGCGGCGTAGGTGATGTCCGGCTCGGGCTGCGGCCCTTCGGCGACCTCGGCCGCGAGCGGCGGATCCACCACGAACGCGGTCGAGCCAATGGTCACGCGGTCGCCGGGCTCGAGCGCGCGTGCGCCTTCGATGCGCTCGCCGTTCACGAACGTGCCGTTGCGCGAGCCGAGGTCGGTGATGTTGAGCTTGCCGGCCTGCACCTCGAGGCGCGCGTGGCGGCGCGAGGCGCGCGAGTCAGCCAGGGCGATCTCGCACGACGGCGAACGGCCGAGCGTGGCTTCGCCCTGCACGACGAAGCGGGAGCCCGAGAGCGGGCCGGTCGCGGCGACCAAAGACGGCATGGATCGAGGTTACCCCGAGCGCCGCGGATTCCGAAGCGAGCCCTAGAGATATTTCTCGATCTGCTTGAACACCTCGATGCGATCCACGAGGTCGGAGAGATAGTCGAGCCGGTCGGTGGGAAGGGTGATCACCGGCGAGAGGTCGTAGCGGCTGAACCAGTCCTCGTAGAGGTCGTTCAGGCGCTTGAGGTACGCGGTGGGGATGTCCTGCTCCATGGCCCGGCCGCGGCCGCGGATGCGTTCCTTGAGGGTCTTCACCGGGCAGCGCAGGTAGATCATCAAGTCCGGTGGCGCGAGCGCGCGGGAGACGATCTCGTAGAGCTCGCTGTAGGTCTTCCAATCGCGTGCGTCGATGGCCTTGGTGTGGTGCAGGTTGCGCGCGAAGATCTCCGCGTCTTCGTAGATGGTGCGGTCCTGCAGCACGGTGCCCGGCTCCTTCTCGAGCTCGCGGTGCAGCCGGAACTTGTGGGTGAGGAAGTAGATCTGCGACTTGAAGGCGTAGCCCTTCATGTCGGCGTAGAAGTCTTCGAGGTACGGGTTGGTGTCGTTGGGCTCGAAGAACGGCTTCACCGGGTACTTCTTGCAGAGGAAGCTCACGAGCTCCGTCTTGCCTGCGCCGATGTTGCCGGCGACCGCGATGAAGCGCTTTCGCGACATGCATCCGATCTAGGCGAGATCGTCCAAGAGCCACAAGCAATATGGCGTCGTCGAACGGCCCACGACCCGCGACCCACGTCCCGCGATTGGGAAAAAAAACGGCGGGCACCCGATCGCTCGGGTACCCGCCGCCACTTCCCCTCTCCAGGCGCTCCCGGAGCTCGCAAAAATCAATGAACCAGATTGGCGACCACGCCCATCACCGCGCCGGCCGCGGTGGCGGCGCCGCCGCCCATCAGGAAGTACTTGCTCTGCTTCACGCTGTGGCCGAGCAGGGCGTCGCGGTTCTTGTTCGAGAGGATGAGCGAGGCCCACTTGGGCGCCACCACGCTGGTGCCCTGCTCGGCCACGCGGCCGCACACGAAGAGCTTGTCCTGCGGCGCGAGGATGCGCTCCTCGACCTTGAACTTGGCGCCCAGCGGAACCGTCCGCGTGGTCACGCGCAGGTTGCCGAAGACGAGCTCGTCGCCCTTGATGGAGCCCACGAGGCCGGCCTTCTTCTCCTCGTTGAAGGAGGTGCTCATGTCGAAGTCGCCCTCCTCGCTGATCTCCACCCGCACCGCGCCCGTGCCGTCGTCCACGAGGAGCGCCGAGCCGAGCCTGGACTCGTCGAGGACCTTCTCCACGCTGCTGTCGCCGTCCTTCCAGCTGGCGATGACCTTGTAGCTGTAGAAGTGACAGGGCTTGCCGGAGACCGGAGCCGTCAACAGGCCCGGCGCCTTCACCGAGCCCTCGAAGCTGATGGCGCCCTTCTCGCCGGCCACCGCGAGGCCCTGCTGGGCGGCGTCGCCGGTCTTCACGAACGGCGTCTTGGCGATGCGGCCCGCGCGGTACTTCTGCATGGCGCCCCAGATGCAGCCGACGATTCCCAGCGCCACCATCACGACAGCCAAGCCAGCCATGGTCGTCTCCCCGGTGTCTCGACGGAGCGGGCGAGCGCGCGGTCCGTCGGCGTATGCGAGTCCAACGGGGCGCCTTGACGCGCTGTGCAAGCTTTCTGCGCCCCGCTGCTCGGGCGGCGTTGGAAAGGGCGGAAGTTCGCGTTACAACGCCCCGTTTCGAGAAGTGGGCCCCCCAGGGAGCCTGTTCCGCTGCCATGTTCCTCACGCTCTTCGCGCTCATCTTCGTGGTGGTCTGGGACATCCCCTGGATGATCGTGGTGGGGCTCGCGCTGCTCTTCGTCCCGCGGCTGCGCGGCAGCGACTTTTCGTGCTCGATGGCGCGGCGCTATTGGGCGCCCGGGCTCTTCTGGGCGGGCGACCAGGAGTTCGTGCTCGAGGGCGCCGAGAACTGTCCGAAGACGTCGGCGGTGTACCTGTGCAACCACCAGGGCATCCCCGACATCCCCATGATCTACTGCCTGCCGGTGACGCTCCGGTTCGTGGCCAAGAGCACCATCAAGTACGTCCCGTTCCTGGGCTGGTACATGCTCGCCGACCGGCACATCTTCATCGACCGTCACCGTCGGCAGGATGCGCTGCGCTCGCTGCAGCGGGCCGGCGAGCAGATCCGCAACGGCATCAACGTGGTGATGTTCCCCGAGGGCACCCGCACCCGCGACGGCAAGATCCTGCCCTTCAAGAAGGGCCCGTTCCGCCTGGCCATCGAGGCGCAGGTGCCGGTGGTTCCGCTGGCGCTCGAGGGCGCGCGCAACGCCTGGGCCAAGGGCGAGCTGTGGATCCGCCCGGGCACGCTGCGGCTCAAGGTGGGCGAGCCCATCCCCACCGCGGGGCTCGGGCCGGGCGACACGGAAGCGCTGATGGTGAAGGTGCGCCAGGCGATCATCGAGCTGCACAAAGAGATCGGCGGCGCCGGGGGCGATCTCGCCGACAACATCGCGCCCGTGGGCAAGCACTCGCCCGACGAAGCCGAGTCCGACGACGAAAGGAAGACGGCATGAGCCGCGCGCTCGTTTGGCCGCTCGCTGCGCTGGTGTTCGCGGGGTGCGCGCACGGCAGCGCCGCCGGTGATGACTCCGCCGTCGACTCGGATCCGCTCGCCGCCGCCGAGAGCGCCAAGGCCGCCAACAAGCCCGACGAGGCCATCCACGATCTGCGTCAGGCGCTGAAGGCCGATCCGCACCGGCTCGACGCCTGGCGCTTGCTCGTGCAGGTGCACACCGAGGCCGGCCGGCTCGGCGAGCTGACGAGCGACCTCAAGCAGAAGGCCGCCGCGCAGCCGAACGACGACGCGCTCCACTACGCGCTGGGCCTGGCCTACTTCGCCGAGAGCAAGACCGCCGGCGACGCCGCGCTCACCGAGTTCCAGGCCGCGGAGAAGCTCAAGCCCACCGAGGCCGAGTATCCGTTCCGGCTCGGCGTGGCCTACTTCGAGCTCGAGCGCTGGGGCGACGCGCTGGCGCCGTTGCAGCGCGCGGTGCAGCTCGCGCCCAAGAACGCCAAGTACCACGTGCCGCTGGGGCTCGCGCTCGCCAAGCTGCAGAAGAAGCAGCAAGCGCTCGACGAGTTCCGCGCGCTGCTCGAGCTCTCGCCTTCGGGCAAGGACGTGAAGCTCGCCCAGCAGGCGCTCGAGCGGCTGGAAGACCCGCTGCGCGACATCCCCCAGGCGGAGGCCGACAACGTGCGCCGGGGCATCGACTGGCTGCACCAGGCCGACTCGCCGCAGCAGGCCATCGACCTCTTCCAGGACGTGCTCGACCGCTATCCGGACCTCGCGCCGGTGCACGTGCTGATTGGGCTCGCCTACGAGCGCCTCGACGACGCCGCGCCGGCCATCGAGCACCTCCAGCGCGCCATCGAGCTCGCGCCGGATGACGCGCAGGCCTACCTGTACCTGGGCGAGCTCTACTTCTCGAAGCAGAAGCCCGAGCGCGCCGTGGACTACTACCAGAAGGCGCTCGCGCGGAACCCGCTGCTGGATCGCGCGTACGGCCGGCTCGGCGAGATCGCGGTGACCCGCAGCGACAGCACCGCGGCCATCGCCAACTTCAAGATGCTCGTCGTTCTCAGCCCCGACGATCCGGGCGCGCACGTGGCCATGGCCCAGGCGTACGAGCTCGCCGGCCAGTACGACAGCGCCGAGCAAGAGCTGCGCGGCATCGTCGCGCGCGACCCGAAGAACCTCGACGCCGAGCTGAGGCTGGGCTTCCTCTGCGCCGCGCTGGCCAAGAAGGCGCCCACGTCGACCGAGCGCGACATGCGGCAGAAGCAGGCCCAGGCCGCGTTCCAGAAGGTGCTCGACGTGCAGCCGGAGAACGTGGCCGCGAGCCGCGCTATCCAGGAGCTGCACGGCAGCGGCGTACCGCAGTGAGAATGGCTGGGGGACTAGGAATCGAACCTAGATAAGCAGATTCAAAGTCTGCCGTCCTGCCGTTAGACGATCCCCCAGCAGTGGGATCTCACCACGCGATTCCTGCCTGATGACGCGTCAGATGTCGAGGTTCTGAACGTCGAGCGCGTTCTTCTCGATGAACTCGCGCCGCGGCTCCACCTGGTCGCCCATGAGCACCGTGAAGATCTCGTCGGCCTCGACGGTGTCCTCCACGCGCACCTGCAAGAGCGTGCGCGTGTTGGGGTTCATGGTCGTCTCCCAGAGCTGCTCGGGGTTCATCTCGCCCAGGCCCTTGTAGCGCTGGATGGACTGGCCGCGCTGGGCCTCGCGCTTGGCCACGTCGACGAGCTCGTTGATGCCTTGCACCTGCACCAGGTTGCCGTCGACCTCCAGGGCGTAGGGCGCGGAGCCGATCTCCTCGAACGCGTCGCGCAGGGCGCAGAGCTCGGTGAACTCGGGGCTCTGCAAGAAGTCGTGGTCGAAGACCGTCTCGCGCATGGTGCCGCCGGCGTCCGTGCGGAAGACGAGTTGCTTCTCGTTGCGGTTGGCGTCGTCGCGGTAGAGGGGCTCGAACTGCGCGGCCAGCTCGGGGAAGCGGTTGACGAGGTAGGTCTGCACCTTCTTGCCCTCGCGCTCCAGGTTCGAGAGGCTGGCCACCGTGGCGAAGGTGAGGGCCGAGCCCTGCACCACCGCGTCCACCACGCGCGCGTCGCGCTTCTTGCCGATGCGCTCGAGCAGCCGGTTGTAGTTCACCACCTTCTGCAGCAGCGCCTTCAGCGCCCCGCCGGTCACGGCCTCGCTCTCGGGCACCATCAGCTTGCCGTGCTGGGAGGCGATGTCGAAGAGGTACTCGTCGAGCGCGTCCTCGTTCTTGACGTAGAAGTCCTTCTTGTTGCGCGTGACTTTGAAGAGCGGCGGCTGGGCAATGTAGACGTAGCCCGCCTCGATGAGCTCCTTCATCTGCCGGTAGAAGAACGTGAGCAGCAGCGTGCGGATGTGCGAGCCGTCCACGTCTGCGTCCGTCATGATGATGATCTTGTGGTACCGGCACTGCTTGGGATCGTAGTCGTCCGGGCCGCCGGTCTTGCCGATGCCCGTGCCCAGCGCCGTGATGAGCGTGGCGATCTCCGCGCTGGAGAGCATCTTGTCGAAGCGCGCCTTCTCCACGTTCAGGATCTTTCCGCGCAGCGGCAGGATGGCCATGGTCCTGCGGTCGCGGCCCTGCTTGGCCGAGCCGCCTGCGGAGTCACCCTCGACGATGTAGATCTCGGAGAGTGCCGGGTTCTTCTCCTGGCAGTCGGCGAGCTTGCCGGGGAGGCTGGCACCGTCGAGCGCGCCCTTGCGGCGCACCGTCTCGCGGGCCTTGCGTGCGGCGATGCGCGCGCGCGCGGCGTCGCCGACCTTGGCGGCGATCTTCTTGGCGATGACCGGGTTCTCGAGCAGGAAGGTGGCGAGCTTCTCGTTCACCATCGTCTCGACGGCGCCCTTGATCTCGCTGTTGCCGAGCTTGGTCTTGGTCTGGCCCTCGAACTGGGGGTTGGGGAGCTTCACGCTGATGACCGCGGTGAGGCCCTCGCGGGCGTCCTCGCCGCTCGGCGCTTCTTTCAAGTCCTTCCAGAGCGCGTTCTGCTGGGCGTAGTTGTTGATGGTGCGGGTGAGCGCGCTCTTGAAGCCGACGAGGTGGCTGCCGCCCTCGTGGGTGTTGATGTTGTTGGCGAAGGTGAAGATCTTCTCGTCGTAGCCATCGTTGTACTGCATGGCGATCTCGAGCGAGACGCCGTCCTGCTCGGAGCGCACGAGCACGGGCTTGGCGGGCGTGACCTCCTTGTTCTTGTTGAGGTGCTCCACGAACGAGGAGATGCCGCCGTCGTACTTGAACTCGTGGCCCTTGCCCGAACGCTCGTCGGTGATGGTGATGCGCAGGCCGGCGTTCAAGAACGCGAGCTCGCGGAGGCGCTGGCTCAAGGTGTCGAAGTTCACGTCGGTCACTTCCATGACCGTGCCGTCGACCTTCCAGCTGATCTTGGTGCCGCGCTTGGTGGTCTCGCCGGTGGCGGTGACCTTGCCCTGGGCCTCGCCGCGCGCGTAGCTCTGCTGCCAGATCTTGCCCTCGCGATAGACCTCGACCTTGAGCCACTCGCTGAGCGCGTTCACGCAGGTGACACCGACGCCGTGCAAGCCGCCGGAGACCTTGTACGCGGAGTTCTCGAACTTGCCGCCCGCGTGGAGCTCGGTCATGACCACGTCGAGCGCGTCTTTTCCGCTGGGGTGCGGGCCGACGGGGATGCCGCGGCCGTCGTCGATCACGGTGACCGAGCCATCGACGTGGACGGTGACCTCGACGTTCTTGCAGTAGCCGGCGAGGGCCTCGTCGACGGAGTTGTCGACGACCTCGTACACCAGCTTGTGGAGGCCGTAGGTGGCGGTATCGCCGATGTACATGCCGGGGCGCTTGCGCACGGCCTCGAGACCCTCGAGGACGGTGATGGAGGAGGCGCCGTAGTCGCTGCCGCCGGGCTTGTTGGGTACCGTTTCCACGCTGAAATCCTTAGCTGGGCGCACGGCCTCGAGCGCCCCGACGATGAACGATATTTTCTAACACGTTCACCCGCGTGGAACAAGCCTGTTTTGACGGGTTAATTCATCGAAATGACTGGATTTTTTTGCCATCGATCGGCGCCGGATCCCGGCCCGGCGAGCGGTCAACTATTTAATCTAATAAATGCTCGGTTTTCGACCGATCGAGCGAGCGATTTCTCGCTGCTTTCGAGGGGTCAGCCGAGCACCTGGAGCATGGCCTTTCCGAAGGCCGGCAGGTCGGCGGGCACGCGGGCAGAGACCAGATTTCCGTCGATGAGCGACGGCGCGTCGATCCAGGTTGCGCCCGCGTTGGTGACGTCGTCGCGGATGCCCACGGTGCTCGTCAGCTTGCGGCCCTTCAGGATGCCCGCGCTGATCAAGATCCACGGCCCGTGGCAGATCGTCGCCACCATCTTGCCGGCGGCGTGCACCTCGCGCACGCGCTCGAGCACCAGCTTGTCGCGGCGGATCTTGTCGGGCGCCCAGCCGCCGGGCGCCACGATCCCCGCGAGCGACGCGGCGGGAAAGTCCGCAATCGTCCCGTCGACCGGACACGGGTAGCCGTGCTTGCCCTTGTACGACGGCTCGCCGAGGCCAACGAGCCTCACCTGAAACCCGGCCTCCTCAAGTCGGAGCTTGGGGTACCAGACTTCGAGATCCTCGTACTCGGGCCCGACCAGGATGGCGATGGTGCCGCGGCTCGCAGCGTGCATGGGGCCTCCGAAAAATGAGCGAAACCTTCGTGCGCCGGTCTGGGACAATATGCGGCGGCCGCCTCCGTGGAGCGAACATGCGCGTCGTCATCTCGTTGTTGGTGATCGGCGTGGCTTCGCCGGCCTTTGCGCTGAGCCAGCCCGACGGCACGCAGATCCCTGCGCATCCGTCGCAGCACAACTTGTGGGACCTCTTCAGCGGACTCGGCGAGCCCATCGATCCCGTGGGCGACGCGGCCGACGTGCCGGAGACGTACACGCCGAGCTGTCAGCTCAACTTCACCCTGCTCTCGCGCGGCGGCGCGGGGTTCATGAACGCGTTCGGCTGGTACAACGTCGTCGACGGCGGGCCGCCGGCTCTCTCCGACTTGCACGTGCTGCTCGACTGCAACGCGCAGCCGCCCACCTCGGTGCCGCTCGCGATCCAGAGCTCGGGCGAGTTCGGCGGCGGGCAGATCGGCTTCTTCCTCATCACGCCGCAGGGCCAGAGCTCGACGTGCGCGAGCACCTCGAACGTGGGCGACGTGTACTACTCGCAGAAGGAATACAACCCCGACAACGGGCTCCAGGGCGGGCAGAGCTACATCCACCTGCTCACCTACGACTCCAAGCTCGCGCCCGCGACCTTCTATTTCGCCTGGGAAGACCTCTTCAACGGCGGGGATAACGAGTTCACCGACTTCGTGGCCAAGGTCGACGGCATCCGCTGCGCGGGCTCGGGCGGGGCGTGCAACACCGGCAAGCAGGGCATCTGCGCGCTGGGCACGTACCAGTGCGTGGACGGCGCGCTCACCTGCGTGCAGCAATTCCAGCCCCAGCCCGAGAGCTGCGACGGCATCGACACCGACTGCGACGGCGCGGCCGACAACGACGCCGGCTGTCCTTCAGGCCAGTACTGCGTCAGCGGCCAGTGCCAGCCGCCGTGCGGCTCGGGCGAGCTCGGCGGCGCCTGCCCCAGCGGCGAGACCTGTGACAACGGCCACTGCGTGGACACCGCGTGCCAGGGCGTCACCTGCCCCAGCGGCCAGACCTGCCGCGCGGGCCAGTGCCTGGATCCATGCGGCGGCGTGGTGTGTCCGCTGGGCCAGAGCTGCGCATTCGGGCGCTGCGTGGATCCGTGCAGCGTGGTCAGCTGCGGCCAGGGCGAGGTCTGCCAGGACGGCCTCTGTCGCGACAGCTGCCAGTGCGCCGGCTGCGACGCCTCGCTGGCGTGCGCCGCCGACGGCCGCTGCGTTCCCCAAGCGTGCGTGAGCACCGCCTGCAACCAGGGCACCTCGTGCGCGCCCGACGGCGGCTGCGTGGACGATTGCCTCGGCGCCGTTTGCCCCACCGGCCAGACGTGCAGCGCGGGCGTCTGCCGAGCGATCCCCGACGCCGGCCAGGGCTCGGGCAGCTCGGGCACGAGCGGCAGCACGGGCAGCGGCGGCACGAGCGGCAGCAGCGGACACGCGTCCGGCTCGAGCGGCACGAGCGGCACCGTGACCTTCCCCGACGGTGGCCATGGAAGCTCGACGGGCACGAAGTCGAGCGGCTGCGGCTGCGACGCGGTGGACGGCGGCTTTGCGTTGCTCGCGTTGTTCGCGGTGGCGCTGCGTCGGCGCCGCTCGAGTGCGATTGACCAACCCGACGCGAAAGATCCTTAACCAATCGGTTCAGTCGTGCGGACCACGTTCATGCCCTGCTCGCGCAGCTCGGCGATGCCGCGCTCGGCCAGCGCCGGGAAGTCGAGCTCCGGCGGAAGCGGCTCGAGCGGCGGCGGCGGGACGGGACTCATCGCGTCCTCGAGAACGTAGAGCTTCTTCAGCAGCGCGCGGTCCGTCTTCACGACGTGATCGCGCAAGTCGAGCAGCGTCGAGAGCACGCAGTGGCTCTTCGCCTGGCCGAACACGTACACGCGATCGTGCGACATGAGCTGCGCGAACAGCGACTGGTTGAAGGCGCCCAGCGTCCGGCCGGCCAGCTCCGTCACCTCGGGCGCAAGGACGCTGTAGCTCTCGGTGAGCGGCTCGGAGCCCTTGAGCGTGAACGTGGTGGGCGCCTCGCGCGCGATGGCGTGGAAGAGCGCGGCCTCGCGCAGCGCGGGCACCAGCGCGTGCGAAATCCCGCCCAGCAGCGCGTGGTACGGCCAGATGGTCAGCGCGTACTTGCCACCCTCTTCGAGCCGCCGCACGTACGCGCGCGCTGCCTCGGCTTCGAAGCGCGGCCGCCACTTCCCGCTCTCCACATCCGTGCGCGAGATGGGCGTGAACGGCGCGGGCGGCTTGCCTTCGGCGTCCTCCCACCAAGCGGGGTGAAAGATCTGCAGCGCCTGGTGCGTGTCCATCGAGAGCACCAGCGAGGTGATGCGATCCAGATTGCCGAACATCCAGCGCAGGGTGCGGGCGGTGTCCTCCACGGCGCCGGGCACGAACAAGCTCGCGCCGGGCAGCGCGAACGCGATCTGCACGTCGATGCCGAAGGCGCAGATGCGCGGCTTGTCCTCGCGCGCGGGGCGAATCTCGTTCTCGCGCGCGTAGCTGCGCGCGGCGCTCGCCACCTCGGCCGCGCGCTCCAGGTAGAGCTCACCCGCGAGCGACGGATGGAAGAAGCTCGGCATGGGCAGCATCGCTCGCCTCATTTCACGCGGAGTGAAGGTGGCCCGGCCCGCGGTACGGCGGGAAGTGCTTCGCCGTCAGCGACGCCTCCAGCGCCTTGGTCTCCGCGCTGTGCTCGACGCTCGCGTTGCGATCGAGCCCGCCCAGGTCCTGCGTCGCGCCGGTGAGCCGCACGTACCCAGCGGGCGGCGTCTCGCCGTTCTGGGCCACGATGCCGATCGGCCCCGAGCCGCTCACGCGCCGCCACACGACGGGACGCCCGGGCAGGCTCTGCTTTCCCGGCGAGTTGGCGAACTTCATGGTGGGCGTGTTCGCGGTCTCGCAGAGCTTCCAGATGGCGCCCACGCGATCGCGGGTGAGCTTGTGCTCCGACGGGCACGACACCAGCTCGCCGCCGAAGCCGTAGAAGAGCCGCTCCGGCGCGAGATGCAGTTCGCGTCGCACCTCCTCGAGCGCGCGGGTGCGCTCCAGGTTGAGCCCGTCTTCAATCACGTAGATCGGCTCGAGCCCGAGCGTGCGCGCCTTGGCATCCGCCACGCGGAGCTGCGCGGCCTTGTCGCCCGAGTCGAAGCGGATGGAGTCGCCGTGCTTGGGCTCCTCGAGCATCAAGTCGTACGCCGCGGGCAGCCCCTGGCCGAGCGTGTCGTAGGTGTCGAGCAGGTAGCTGGAGCGCTCGGGCCGCCGGTCGCGCATGGCGCGGAACGCGAGCGCATCCGAGCCGTAGCGCTGCACGTGCTCGTGACCCATCGTGCCCACGGGAGTCATTCCCAGCTTCTGCGCGCCGAAGACGTTGCTCGTCTTGGTGACGCCGCCCTGCTTGCAGCCCTCGAGCGCGAGCAGGTGCTGCTCGGGGCAGCTCGCAGAGCGCATGCCCACCTCGAAGATCCGGCTGCCGTCGCCGACAGCGGCCACGAGCGCAGCCGCCGTCTCGCGCACGCGCGCCCGGTAGCCGTCGTCGATGCCCGGCGAGGGGACTGCAACCTTCGCGCGGTCGAGAACCTCGCGGATGAGCGTCCGCTCGGGCTCGCACGTCGCCGCGCCGAGCAGCGACGGCAGCTTCTCCGGCTCGAACTGCGCGACCGACGCGAGCTGGATGCGAAAGTGCAGCTGCAGCACCAGCGGCTCGAGCCAGGACACCAGCGCGCTGGGGCCCGTCACGCTGAACGCAGGCTCGCCGGGATAGAAGATGGCGCCTGCAGGGATCGCGTCGACGCGGATGAGCTCCGTCTTCCCGATGGCCCCGCGAAATCCGGCGCCCATCGGGTAGCCGTGCGCGGCCAGGTAGTCGTAGTCGGCCTCGGTGGCCGCGGGGAGCAGCGTGCGCACGTGCGCCGCGACGTCGAGCGGCATCACCGCGGGGCCACCTTGCCGGAAGCCGAAGTAGAACGTCTCGCGGCGGAGCGGCCAGCCGGCCTCGGCCATGCTCAGCTTGTAGCCGTCGGTCTCCAGCACCGAGCGCATCGGCATCCTCCCAAACTCACAAGTTGGCGACGCTCACGGCTTGCGGCGGAAGAGCGCGGCGGTGGTGTCGTCAGCGAGCCGGCCCGCGCGCTCCGAAAGGTAACGTCCGAGCGCCCGCTCGTCGCGCGCGAAGACATCGCCCGTCCAGAGCTGCGCGAGCTCGTCGGCCTTGGCCTCGCCCTCGCCCGGGACCAGCGAGAGCAGCCCGTCGCTCGCGATGAGCAGCGAGTCGAGCTCCTCGGCCGGCGCGTGGTGCATGAGCTGCGGCCGCAGCGGCCCCGGGTCGCGCTCCAGCACGGGGCGGATGAGCTCGTACGACAGGTAGGGCGGCGCGCCGCCGGGCCCGGGGTCCATCACGGTGATCGTCCCGTTCACCGCGCAGACGCCGTCGCCCAGGCCGAAGCAGAGCGCGCGCTCCGCGTCGACCAGGCCCACGAGGAAGGTGAAGAGGAAGAGCTCCTGGATGGTCTTGGCGCGGTCGCGCTTCTGCGGCTGCAGGCCATCGACGGCCGCGGTGAGGTACTCGAGCAGCCCGGCGCGCGCCTGGTCGACGAGCGCGTGCGGATCGCGCTCGTAGCGCAGGTACGTGGGCACCCAGCTCGCCAGCCAGCGCGCGCCCAACGCCGCGCCCGCCTCGGCACGGGGCGAGCTGGAGCAACCGTCGGCGATCACGGCCACGAGCAGGTCGGGCTCGGTGTGGACGGCGACGGCGTCCTGGTTGTTGCGGCTTCGCTCGCGGTGGGAGGAGCCCGTCACCGAGGCCGTGGAGAGCAAGAAGGGCAGCGCCGTGGACACCCGCGCATTCTGCCCGGGGATGCGGTCTGGCGGGAAACGTTCAGGTGCTGCCCAGGATGCCGTCCTGCGTCGGACGGGCGGGCTTGCCCACGCGCGTTGTCAGCCCCTTCAAGCTCTCTATACTCAGGTCCTCGCCCCGCGCCTTCCCCATGACCGCCCGCCACGACCTCTCGCGACTCGCCATCGGGGCGTTCACATTTTTGTTATGCGCGTCGGCTGCGGCCGCTCCGCTCAGCGACAAGGACGCCGCGGCGCTGCGCTCGGCCTGCGAGGACGTGGTGGCGCGCACCACCCTGCAGCGCGCACGCGCCGGCATCCTGGTCGCGACCGAGGACGGCAAGGTCGTCTACCAGCACGACGCCGACGAGCTCTTGAACCCCGCCTCGAACGTGAAGCTCTTCTCGAGCGCGGCGGCGCTGGTGCGGCTCGGGCCGGACTACCGCTGGGAGACGGACTTCCTGCTCCGCGATCCCATCAAGTCGAACGGCGAGGTGAAGGATCTCTACGTGCGCGGCAACGGCGATCCCACGCTGGGCACGCAGCAGCTCTACGAGATCGTGGCCGAGCTCTACCACCAGGGCCTGCGCACCATCACCGGCACCATCTATTTGGACGACAGCTACTTCGACGGCGACCGCGTGGGCCCCGGCTTCGACCAGGAGACGAGCGACCGCGCGTACATGGCGCCCACCGGCGCGCTCTCGCTGAACGCGAACGCGGTGGAGATCAACGTCTTCCCGGGCGCGGGCTCGGGCGCGCCGGCGCGCGTGGAGCTGGAGCCCGCGAGCGACTACTTCAACGTCACCAGCAACGCGGTCACGGTGCGCTCGAGCGACCTGGGCCGCGTGCAGGTGAAGCTCAGCGTCGACGGCGAGAAGCAGAAGCTGGAGGTGAAGGGCCGCGTGCCCTTCGACAAGCCGGGCACGGTGCTCTACCGCAAGGTGGACAGGCCCGACCTCTACTTCGGCGCGACGCTGAAGCAGCTCCTGAAGGACCGCGGCATCAAGTTCAGGGGGAAGATCAAGCACGCCCAGACACCGCAGGACGCGAAGATCTTCTACGGCTACGAGAGCGATCCGCTCGCCGTCGCCGTGCGGAGAATGAACAAGACCAGCTCGAACTTCATCGCCGAGCAGCTGGTGAAGACGCTGGGCGCCAACCAGAAGGGCCCGCCGGGCAGCTGGACGAACGGCGTCGAGGCCATCGAGGACTTCCTCGAGCAAGAGGTCGGCATCCCGCGCGGCACGTACGTGATGAAGAACGGCTCGGGCTTGAACGACACCAACCGCTTCTCCGCGTCACAGATCGTGAAACTTCTTGGTTACATGGAGAAGCGCTTCCAGACCGCGCCGGAGTACCTCACCAGCCTGGGCATCGCCGGCAAGGACGGCACCGTGCGCGGCCGCATGGAAGGCACGGACGCCGCGGGCCGCCTGCGCGCGAAGACCGGCACGCTGGACGGCGTGACCTCGCTGTCGGGCATTGTCGAGAGCGTGGGCGGGCAAAAGTTCCTCTTCGCCATGGTGGTGAACGACTACCCGGGCAAGCACGCGCAGGTGAACGCGGCGATGGACGACCTCGGCGTCGCCATCGCCGAAGCGGGCGGCGCGGTGAGCCCCGACCAAGCGGCGCGGCAGATGGTGGCGAACTCGGTGCCTGTGCCCTCGCCGATGGCGGAGCTGCGGCAGCGGGTGACGACGTTTGGATCGCTGGGCAAGCTCCACGACAAGCGCAACCTGCCCTTCCTGCGCACGGCCCTGCGGACGGAGCGCGATCCGGCCGTTCGCGCGGTGGTGGCCGAGGCGATGTTCGCGAGCGATCCCAGCGACTCGTCGAACAGCCGCGCGGTGCTCGACAACTGGAGCGCGACGCCCGAGGTCTTCGGCCGGCTGCAGGCGGTGGGTCGCGATCTGGGCACGCCCATGCCGGTGATCGGCGCGCTGCTGGACATCGCCGCCGACGGCAGCCCCGAAGCGCTCGGCCACGTGGTGGAGTGCGCGCCGCTGTCGGCGAACGACGCGCCGCTGAGCCAGATGCTCTCCGACGGCCTGGAACAGATCTCGCGCAACGCCCCGGACGAGCTGCTGGTGGCGATGCACCTCGCGCCCGCGGACACCTCGCGGTCGGCGCTGGATCTCCTGGTGCGCGGCATCGCCGCCTCGACGGATCCGAGCGAGAACCCGTTCCCGCGCGCCATCGCCGAGGCCGAGGCCGGCAAGGACCCGGATCTCGCGTTGTACGCGCACGCCCTGCAGTCGGAGTTCCAGACCAAGCTCGCGCTCGCGCGCGCGGCCCCCAAGGTGAACGCGCCCACGCCGACGAACACGGCCACGCCGAACGGCACGATCATCCCGGCCAAGGACAAAGAGCCTGGCAAGACCGGCAAGGTCGAGCCGGCCACGTCGCCCATGCCGAAAGGCTGAGAAGCCGTGGCTGGTGGCTGGCGTCGGGAATTGAGGCGCTTCGTCGTCGGAGGCGAATCAGCTCCGGAACGCATTTGACACCCAGCCACCGCGCGCGCGACCTTCGCGCCATGTCCACGACCGCCCGCTCCCTCGCCGAAAACGCACGCGCCGCCAGCGCTGTGCTCGCCCGCGCGCCGTCGACGGCCAAGGACGCGGCACTGCGGTCGATGGCCGACGCCCTCTTGAAGCGCGAGTCCGCCATCCTCGCCGCCAATGCGGAAGACCTGCGCGCGGCGGAAGACTCCGGCATGTCGGGCGCGATGCTCGACCGCCTCAAGCTCGATTCGAAGCGACTCGCGGGCATGGCCCAGAGCCTGCGCGAGGTCGTCGCGTTGCCGGATCCCGTCGGTGAGGTCGGCGAGGTGCGGCTGCGCCCCAACGGCGTGCGCGTGGAGAAGGTGCGCATCCCGCTGGGGACGGTTCTGATGATCTACGAGGCGCGTCCGAACGCGACGGCCGAGGCCGCAGCGCTCTGCGTGAAGAGCGGGAACGCGGTGATCCTCCGCGGAGGCAAAGAGGCGCTGCGCTCGAACACGGCCATCGCCTCGGCGCTCGCGGCCGGCCTCGAAGCTGCCGGCTTGCCTCAGGGCGCGGTCCAGCTCGTACCCACCGCGGATCGCGAGCTGCTTCAGGAATTGCTCCAGCTCGATGCCTTCATCGATCTCTGCATCCCGCGCGGCGGCAAGGGGCTCATCGAGTTCGTGGGCGAGCACGCGCGCATGCCGGTGGTGAAGCACGCCGAGGGCGTATGCCACGTGTACGTGCATGCGTCGGCGGATCTGGAGATGGCCACGCGCATCGCGGTGAACTCGAAGGCGCAGCGCCCCGGCGTGTGCAACGCGGCCGAGTGTCTCCTCGTGGATCGCGACATCGCCGACAAGGCGCTGCCGCGGCTGGGGCGCGCGCTCGCGGATGCGAAGGTGGAGCTGCGCGCGGATCCGGTGAGCTTCTCGGTGCTGGAGCGCGCGGGCGTGCCCGTGCGCGAGGCCAAGCCCGAGGACTTCGGCAAGGAGTTCCTGGACCTGGTGATGGCCGTGCGCGTGGTGAAGGACCTCGACGGCGCCATGGAGCACATCGCCAAGTACGGCACGGGGCACACCGAGGCCATCGTCACCAGCGACTACGCGGCGGCCCGGCGCTTCGCGCGCGAGGTGATCGCCAGCGGCGTCATCGTGAACGCATCCACGCGCCTCAACGACGGCGGCCAGCTCGGCCTCGGCGCGGAGATCGGCATCTCCACCTCGCGGCTGCATGCGTATGGACCGATGGGCCTGCGCGAGCTGACCACGCAGAAGTACATGGTGCTCGGCGACGGGCAGATCCGCTCGTAGCCCCGCTTGGGCGGCAGGTGGAAATCCTCGAAATTCCCTTCTGCTGAATCCTTGGACCTGTAGCGTGAGCGTGCTAACAATCGCCACGCCAAGCTCCGTCCGGAGGGGACGGACCGGCCGACGCCGGGGAAACCCGATGTCGGAAACCAACTCAAATTGAGGGTACCAACGTGAATATCCGCAACCTGTTCGTGGGTGTGTTCGCCGTGGCGTCGCTGGCACTTGCCGGCTGTGGCGGTGGTTTCTCGTGTTCTGACAAGGGCAAGTGCTCGAACGACGTGGCGCCCACCCAGACGGCGATCGACGCGTGCAACAAGGCGATCAATGACTCCGCCTGCGGCAGCAAGGCCAAGGACGTGGCTTCGTGCGCCGAGAGCAACGCGACCTGCGACGCAAACGGCAACTCCACCACCGACTTGAGCAAGTGCGCCACCCAGACCAGCGCGCTGCTCTCCTGCTGCCAGTCGAACCCGACCTCGGCTGCCTGCGGCGGCTAAGTCGTTCCGGTTCTGGTTTCATCCGGCCCGGTCCGCGCGAGTGGACCGGGTCGTTGTTTTTCCGGAGGCCGCATGCGAGCCGCTCGCGTCGCCGCGCTCACCGCCTTGCTGACCGGGTGCGGCGGCGGCTTCGACTGCACCGAGTCCAGCAGCTGCGCCGCAGATCCGCCGGCCAGCGCCACGCAGATCACGGCCTGCAAGAACGCTCTCGCCGACAGCAAGTGCGGCTCAACGTACGAGCGCTTCGCGCAGTGCTTCCACGACCAGGCCGCGTGCGCGCCCGACGGCACCACGGACACGAAGACCACCTCGAGCACCTGCGCGTCGCAGCTCGAGGCGTACACCGCATGCACGCAGGGCTAGGCAACCGCTGACGAATTGGCGGTCGCAAGATCTCCGCAAGACCTCGCGCGCACCCACGGGTTGCCGGGCCGACCGGCGATGAACCCAACCTCTGGAGTGCCTCATGGCAGTGAAGCGCAATCTCAACAGCAGCTCCTCCTCGCTGACCTTGGCCAGCCTGGCCTTGCTCGGGCTGCTCGGACTCGCCGGCTGCGGCGCCGACGGCTCGCTGATCTCCGCGGACACCTCGGCGAGCGCGCTCACCACCGACACCGACGGCGGCGCGTCCGCGAGCTCGAGCTCGACCGGAACCAGCGGCTCCGCGGGCGGACAGCAGCAGCCGCCCTGCAAGCGCTGAGCGCCTACCAGCCGTAGCGACGTCGCGCGAAGCGGGGCGCGTCGACGTAGGCAGGGCGCGCGCGCTTCGGCAGCAAGAACGCGAGCAGCACGCCGCAGATGAAGCCGCCCAGGTGCGCGAACCAGGCGATGCCGCCCGCCCCTTCCACCGCGTGCCGCGTGGCGTGGGTGATCTGCGCGGTGCCGCTGAGCACCTGCATCACGAACCAGAGCCCGAGGTAGATCGGCGCGGGCACCTCGATGAAGGTGACGTAGAAGAAGATCGGCACCAGCGTCACCACGCGCGCGCGCGGGTACATCACCAGGTATGCGCCCAGGACGCCGGCGATCGCGCCGGAGGCGCCGACGGTCGGCAGCGCGCTGCCCGCGTTGAAGACCACGTGCGCCGCCGCCGCCGCGATGCCGCACGCGAAGTAGAAGACGATGTAGAGCCCGTGCCCGAGCGCGTCCTCGACGTTGTCGCCGAAGATCCACAGGTAGAGCATGTTGCCGCCGAGGTGCAGCCAGCCGCCGTGCAGGAACATGCTTGCGATCGTCCAGATACCGACCGCGAGGAAGTCACCCTCCGCGAGCGCCGCGTGCACGTGCGTGGGCACCAGTCCGAAGCTGCGAATGAACGCGTCGAGATCGCTCCCCAGCGAGAGCTCGAAGAGGAACGCGAGCACGTTGAGCACGATCAACGTCGTGTTCACGACGGGTCGCGTGTGCGTGGGGATTGTGTCGCGGATGGGGATCACGTTTCAAAGCTAACCGCGGAACCCGAGCGGGCAATCCCGGCGCTTGAGAACGCGCGCGAGTTCTGGTCGGATGCGCGGCCTCAGCCCGGAGAATCGCGTGGCCAAGCTCGCCGAGATGCTGCTCAAGCCCGACGTCCGCCCCAACCTCATTCGCGACTGCGCCACCGTCATCGATCAGGAAGTGGGCGACAAGGGCGGCCTCTCCGGCCTGGCCATCAAGGCCGCGTACAAGGTCGTGAAGGGCGTGAAGCCGAGCATCATCACCGAGTCCGTCGACGGCATGATCGACGACATGATCGGCAACCTCGAGGGCTTCTGGTCCGAGTACGAGGCGAGCGGGAAGAGCCAGCCGTTCGATCAGTACGCCGGCTCGCGGCGCGCCGTGGTGGCCGACGCGCTGCTCAAGGTGAGCGACGACCGCGCCGCCAAGACGCGCCACGGCACGCTCAAGAGCGCGTACGAGAAGCTGCGCCCCACCGGCAAGAAGAACGTGGAAGAGGCCGTGCCGCGCGTGGCCGCGCTGGTGGCGAAGTACGCGAAGTAGTCAGCGCGCCTTGCAACCGGCTTCGGCCTCTTTGCGGATCGCCGCGATCGCCGCGGCGTAGTCGGGCTGCTCGAAGATCGCGCTTCCGGCCACGAGCACGTCGGCGCCATCGCGGCACACTCGGCCGGCGTTGGCGGCCTTGATGCCGCCGTCGATCTCGATGAGGAAGTTCAGTCGGCGCTCAGCGCGCAGCCGGTTGAGCTCGCGGACCTTCTCGTGCGCGCGCGGGATGAACGACTGTCCGCCGAAGCCGGGGTTCACGCTCATCACCAAGACATGGTGCACGTCGTCGAGCACATCTTCGACATGCGACACCGGCGTTCCGGGGTTGAGCACGACACCCGGCTTCACGCCCTTGGACGCGATGTGCTGAAGCGCGCGATGCACGTGCACCGTCGCCTCCACATGAACCGATATCCACGACGCACCCGCATTTGCGAACGCGTCGATGTACTTCTCCGGCTCGACGATCATCAGGTGGCAGTCGAGCGGCTTGGTGGCGTGCTTCTTCATCGCGGCAACGACCGGCGGACCGATCGTGAGGTTGGGCACGAAGCGGCCGTCCATGACGTCGACGTGGAGCACGTCGGCGCCGGCCTTCTCGATGGCGATGATCTCTTCCTTCAGCCGGGAGAAGTCGCAGGAGAGCAGCGAGGGCGCGATGAGCGGCGAGGCCATGCGCTGACGATGGCCGCGGCCGGGCGCGCCGTCAATCTCGCCGCAGCGTGGCGGCCCAGAAGCCGTCGGCCTCGTGACGGTGCGGCCACGTGGACAGCTGGCCCTTCTCGTCGACGAGCGGCTTCACCGACGCGGGCAAGTCCTCGCCGCCGACGCGCGAGAAGCCCTTCGCCTCCGCGAGGAACTTCTCGATCTGCTGCGAACCCTCTTCCGGCGTCACCGAGCAGACGGCGTACGTGAGCAGCCCGCCCGGTGCGACGTGGGTGGCCACATTTCGCAAGATCGACGCCTGCAACTCGGCGAGCCGCGCGATGTCCTGCGGCTCGCGTCGATAGCGCAGCTCGGGATGTCGGCGAAGCGTGCCCAGGCCGGTACACGGCGCGTCGATGAGCACGCGATCGAACTTCGGCGAGCCCGCGAGCGGCGTGGTGAGATCGTGCGCGCGCAACTCGAGTGAGTCCGCGAGGCCGAGCCGCTGCGCCTCCGCGTGGATCTTGCCGAGCTTGTTCTGGTGCAGGTCGACCGCGAGCAGCTTGGCGCCGGCATCCATGCGCTCGAGCAGGTGACACGCCTTTCCGCCCGGCGCTGCACAGCCATCGAGCAGCCGCGCGCCGCCAGCGGGACGCGCGAGGAAGCCCACGCACTGCGCGGCCTCGTCCTGCACCTGCCAGAGCCCGCGCTTGTAGCTCGCGAGCTTCTCCAGCGGCCCGGGATCCACGAGCGTCATGCCCACCGGCGAGTGCGTGGTGGGCGTCGCCGTGACACCGTCGTCCTTCAACGCCTGCAGCACCTCGTCGCGATTCGCGCGCTTCACGTTCGCGCGCACCTGGATGGCGGGCGCCTTGTTGTGCGCCACGAGCAGCGCTTCGGTTTCGGTCGGCCCGAGCTGCGCCAGGAATCGCTCGACGAGCCACCGCGGATGCGACTCGCGGATCGAGAGGTGCCGCGCGAAGTCCTTCTGCGCGTCGGGCAAGGGCACGGTGCGCTCACGCGAGATGGCGCGGAGGATCGCGTTCACGAATCCGGCCGCGCGCGGACGCTCCTTCTTCACGAGCTCCACGGTCGCGGCCACGGCAGCGCGCTCGGGCACGCGGTCGAGATAGAGCAGCTGGTACGCGCCCAGTCGCAGCGCAGCGAGCACCACGGCCTCGAGCTTCTGCAGCGAGCGATCCGCGTGCGCAGCGATCGCGGCGTCGAGCGCCAGCAAGCGCCGGTACACGCCGTAGCAGAGCTCGGTGGCCAGGGCGGCGTCTCGACGATCGATGTCACCGGCGGTATCGAGCACCGACGCCAGCGTCAGATTCAAATACGCCTGCTGCCGCTCCACGCGGAGCAGCACTTGGAGCGCGAGGGCGCGGGCATCTGCAGAGCGCGGCATGCGCGGCGTTTAGCTGGGCGGGACGCACTTGGCAACGTGCCAGCCACCAGCCACGAGCCACCAGCCACGGGCTTTCAGCCCATTCGGGCCATCCACTCCAGGAGCTCCGGCTCGCTCAAGGTCGCGCCGGGCACGCTCGAGAGCGCGAGCGCCTGCAGCGCTTCCGACAGCAACTCGCGCTGGCCCGACTCGGTGGCCGCGCCGCGCTCGACGGCCAGCCACTGCTCGCGGCCCCACACCGCCAGCTCCGCGGAGGTGATGCGTCGCGCGAGGCGATTGGAGATCTGCGCCTTCACCAGCGCGCGCGTGATGCCCGCTGCGCTGCGCACCGGAGCGGCCTCGGCGGCCTTCGGCGGCGAGCGGCCGATCGTCTTCTGCACGCGACCCTGGGAGGCGACCTCGTTGCGCACCTTGCGACCGACCTCCTTGGTCACCGGCGGCGGCAGTCGCGGCCCGGCCGAGGGTTCGACCTTCGCCGACGCGACCTTGACCGCGCTCGCGAGCGCTTCCGTGGCCGCGCGGTTGAACTTGGCCTTGAGCAGCTTCTCGGCGGTCTCGATGTACACGGCCGGTGCATTGCCGCGCTTCTGCAGCTCCGCGCCCTCGCGCAGCACCGAGCGCCGCGCGTGATCGGCCGCGCCCGGGAAGGCGTCGAGGAAGAGCTCGGCGTAGGGCAGCTTGGCGAGCGCGAGCGCCTCGCGGAGGACGTACGCCGTGGGCGCGAGCGCGCCCGGGCTGACGAGCACGTGCGTGGCCCAGTCCCGATTTCGATGCAGCGCGGCCACCAGCTCGGCCTCGCTGTTGCCCTGTGCGCTGCGCACGCCGGCGACGCCCACACTCGCGGCCAATTCGAGCGCGCGATCGATGTCGCCGAGCGCCGGCTGATCCGCGAGCGGCGCTTCGCCGAGCAGGTCGTGGTGCGGACCGTGGAGCACGAGGAGGTGAGCGAGTCGCATGCGCGAATCCTAGCCCTTGCTGACGCTTGTTTACGTCCCCAGCTTCTTCCCCATTTCAACCTTGAACCCCGCGAGAAAGTCCGCGGCGCGCATGCGCTTGCGGCCCTCGAGCTGCAACTCCTCCACGGCCAGCGCGCCCTGCCCACACGCAACGACCAGCCCTTCCGCGCCCGCCCGAAGCACCGTCCCCGGGGCGCCCGAGCCGTCGACAACCCGCGCCTTGAGCACCTTGAGCAGCTTCCCATCCACGCGCGTGAACGTGCCCGGCCAGGGATCGAACGCGCGCACCCGACGCTCGAGCTCGATCGCCGGCTTGGTGAAGTCGAGCTCGCCGTTCGACTTCTCGATGATCGGCGCCAGCGTGTGCTTCGCGTGATCTTGCGGCACAGGCGTGAGCTCGCCCTTCAGGAATCGGGGCAGCTCCGCGACGAGCAGCTCGCGTCCGAGCACGGAGAGCTTGTCGAAGAGCGAGCCGCCGGTCTCGTCGGCTGCGATCGGAATCGCGCGGCGCGCGAGCACGGCGCCGGTGTCGAGGCCTTCGTCCATCTGCATCAGGCACACGCCGGTCTCGGACTCGCCGTTCGCGATCGCCCACTGAATCGGCGCGGCGCCACGCAGCTTTGGCAACAACGACGCGTGCACGTTCACGCAACCCAAGCGCGGCGCGTCGAGCACGCCCTTGGGCAGGATGCGCCCGTACGCGGCAACGACCGCGACGTCCGGCTGCACCGCGCGCAGCTGCGCCTCGAACTCGCCGGTCTTGATCTTCACCGGCTGCCACACGGGAATGCCGTGCGCGAGCGCCCACTCCTTCACCGGCGGCGCGGCGAGCTCGTTGCCGCGGCCCTTGGGCTTGTCGGGCTGGGTGACCACGGCCACCAGCTCGCCGAGCGTGCTCGCGGCCTCGACGAGCGGCACGGCGAAGTCGGGCGTCCCCATGAAGACGATGCGCGCCATGCGATTCCCTCAATTCTTCGCGAGCAGCACGAGGTCCGTGAGATTCGTGGGCGAGTCGAACGCCGGGATCTGCGCGTTGAGCGCGCGGCAGAGCGTGGCCGAGTCGAACGTCGCCAGCCGGTGATCCGGATCCAAGCCGCGCTCGATGGCGCGCGCCCAGCTCTTGCCGTCGAGGAGCGCGCCCGCTGCATCGGTCGTGTAGTCGTGTCCGTCGCTTCCGGCCACAAGGATCTCCACCGGCTCGCCCATGAGCTCGCGCGCGAGCGTCAGCGCCAGGTGCTGCGCGCGCCCGCCCTGCCCTGGACCGCCCGCGCGAAGCGTGACCTCACCCGCTGTGACCAGCACCTGGCCCGGCCTGAGCGTCCGCGCCGCGCGAGCGAGCTCGGGCGCGACTTCGCTGAGCGGACCCTGCAATTCCGGCGCGCGCACCGGCAGGAGCTTCGCGCGTTGGACTTCTTGCGCCGCGCGCTCCGCCAGCGACGCCACGCCAGCCAGCAGGTGCACCTCGAGCCCGCGCAGCCGCGAATCGCCGAGCTTGGGCGTCTCCGGGATCTCGCCGCGCAGGCCGCGCCCGAGCACCTCGAGCACCGCGGCATCGATCGGCAAGTCGCGCGCGCGGAAGGCCTCGAGCGCATCGTCGAACGTGGTCGTGTCGGGAACTGCGGGACCGGATCCGACGGCGTCCACGGCGTCGCCGACCACGTCGCTGAGCACGTACGCGTGCCGCACCGCCGCCGGACACGCGGCGGCGAGCTGCCCGCCCTTGATCTGAGAGAGGTGCTTGCGCACGGCGTTCATGGCCTGCACTGGCGCGCCGCCGAGCATCAGCGCCTCGGTCGACTTCGCCAGCCGCGCCAGATCCAGCGGCTCGACGGGGAGCTCGCAGAGCGCGCTCGCACCGCCGCCGACCAGAAACAGCGCGCCGCCGTTGGGCCGCGCCGCCGCGGCGAGCTCCAGCGCGCGCCGCCCTGCAGCCAGCGAGCGCGTGCCCGGCACGGGGTGGTCGCCCACGATGAGCTCGAAGCCCGGCGGCACGGGCGAGTCGGCAGCCGCGATCACCAACCCGCGCGCGTGCGGCAACACCCGCGCGGCGCCTCGAGCGAGGGCCGGCGCGGCCTTGCCCAGGGCGATGACGCAGACCTCGGGAACGGCCATGAGCTCGGCGCCGGTGTGGGCCAGCTCGGCGACGACGAGCGGCTCGGGCGAGAGCGCGTCCACGGTGCGGCGGAAGATGGCGGCGAGGTCGGCCATGGTTTGATTCCGAAGACCCCGCCGGTGACGATGCCGCCGCAGGCGGCGCGGCTCGGAGACCGGGTTTTCGGACGGGTCACTTATAGCCTGGCGCCCTTCTGGGCGCGCGCGCTGTCCCGTGCCAAGATGCAGCTCAGGACGTGACTTGTTGCGCGAGGTCCGCATGAGCAGCCCCGCTGCCGTTCAGCCCCAGTACAAGCGAAGGATGTACCTCGTCGACCGGGGCTTTCAGCTCAAGTACACCGCCATCTTGATGGTCGTGGGCGCGGCGATCACCGCGCTCTTCGGCACCATGATGTACCAGGCGCACGTGGCGGCCACGGAGATGATGGGCCTGCCCGACAAGTTCAAGAACGTCGTCACCCAGAGCTACGACGACCGCCTGCTCTACATGGTCGCGGGCATCGCCGTGGTGATGACGCTCTCGCTCGCGCTCTTCGGCGTGCTCATCACCCACCGCGTGGCCGGGCCGCTGTACATCATCGGCAAGTACGTCCGCATCCTGGGCGACGGCCAGTTCCCCGAGCTGCGCCCGCTGCGCAAGAACGACGAGCTCAAGGACTTCTTCGGCGCCTTCCAGGAGGCCGTGGAGCACATGCGCAGCCGCGACGCGGCCGATCTCGCGGCGCTCGATCAAGCCGTCGAGCAGCTCGAGCGGCACTGCGCTGCGAACGCCGAGGCCGCGCAGTCGTTGAGCGCGGCGCTGGTGAGCCTCAAGGGTCTGCGCGATCGCAAGCGCGTGGCGCACGCGCCTGCGCAGCCGGCTCCCGCTCCTGCAGCAGCCTCGGGTGCGGCGGCGTAACGGCAGCATCTGGGCCATTGCCCTGGGCGCGTCGGCGCTCGTGCACCTCGTGCTCTGGCGCGGCGTGCCCTGGCGCGAAGAGGTCATCCCGCCGCCGCCCGCAATCCAAACGACGCTCATCGACTTCATCCCCGAGCGGCCGCGCCCGCCGACGCCGACGCCACCCGCGCCGACGCCCGCTGCGCCAGCGGTTCCCAATCGCCCAGCGGCGCGCGCACCCGCACGCGCGAGCGCGCCCAGGGCGGCCGCACGTTCCGAACCGGTCGTCGAAGCGGCCGCGCCCACGCCAGCGTCTGCTCCGCCTGCCGGACCGGGTCCCGCGATCGAGACTGCTCACGGATCCGGATCCGCGACGCCGGCGGTGGCAGCAATTGGTCCCGCGCCTTCGGGTGCGCCGATCGGAGCCGCGCCCACGCCTGCGCCGGGTGGCGATGACGGCCTCGGCGCGCTTCAGTCGCTCCTCGCCAGCCGCACGCGCGGCTGCTATCCGCCGGCCGCTGCACGGCTCGGCTTGCACGGAACGGCGAAGGTCCGCTTCTGCGTGGCGAGCGGCGTGGCGACGCAGGTCTCGGTGGAGTCGGGCTCCGGCGAGTCTCTGCTGGATCGCGCGGCGGCCGAGTGCGTGGTTCGCCCCGGCGCGCCGCTTCCCGGCGGCGACCGGTGCGCGGTGCTGCCGGTGGAGTTCAAGCTGCGTTAACCGGACGGTTACATCTTCAGCTTCTTGAGCGACACGTGCGCCGTGACCTCGTACTTCCCGGGGTCCGTCATGATCGGCGCGTTGATCAGCACGCTGCGCGCGCAGGTGGCGATGTCGTCGGGCGCGCCGCCTTGCTTGGGCGAGCCGTCGACGACCAGCCTGTTGGCTTCGGTGATCGTGCCGCGGAAAAAGGGCGCGTAGCTGTGCCGCTTGGGGCTCGGGTCGAGGCGGCAGCCCGTGGTGCCGCGCTCCGTGAACTTGATCGTCTTGGGGTCGCCCACCGCGCTGCCGTCGTCGGCGAGCTTCTGCACGCTCACCTTCTCGATGGTGATCTCGTACATCCCGCCGTCGGCGCGCGCCTCGCCGCTCACCGCCATCACCAGCATCGCCGCCATGAGGATTCGCATGGGCGCACCGTATCAACCGCTGCGCGCGCTGCGAAAGACCCGCTGGAGCCCGCGTGCCGTCGGCGCACGGCCCGGCAGCGCCGCCAGGAGCAGCGCGTAGATCTCGCGATAGCTCGCCTCCGGCGCCAGCTCGAACCGCTCCGCCTCGAAGAGCCGCTCCAGCAATCGGCGCGCGCGCGTCACGTGGTGCAGCCCCAGCACCGCGCGTCGCACCGACTCGAGCTGCGCCTCACCGAGCCGCGGGCCCGCGACGATGCCGTCGTTCGCACAGGCGCCGCTGAGCGCGAGCACGTCGAGGCCCGGGCCCGCTTGCAGCTCCACCTCGCGGCGCGCCGCGGCCACCGTTCCGGCGTGCACCGGCGCGCTGCAAAGATCCGCGCTTCCGTCCATGACCGCGTCGAAGGCCGCGCGATAGCTGCCCACGAAGCGCTCTTCGGCGAAGACCTCCCAGCCGCGCAGGCCGCGATCGCGCAGCACCACCTGTGGCAGCACGAAGCCGGCCACCGACTCGCGATCCACCCACGCCGCGCGCAGCCCCGCCCCCGCGCGCAGCTCCACGCCCGAGCCGCGCCGCAGCAGGAGCGCGCTCCGATACGCCGCCGAGCCGTTGCGGATGGCGCGCGCGAGCAGCCTGCCGCCGTAGGCCTCGACACGCGCGTACACCAGCGGGGGCGCCCAGCCCAGGTGCGCGGTGCCGGCGAGCAGCTCGCGCTCCATGTCGTCGTAGCGGGCGCTCTCGCGGACGTTCAGCGCCATCCCGAGCGCCGCGGGCAGCTCCGTGAGCAGCGCACGCGCATCCGGCCGGGCCGCGAGCGGCGAAGCCGGGACCAAGAGCTGGAGCGCGTTCATCACCAACCTCCCACCCCGCTCCTGTTCTAGGCGCGCGCGTGTGGAGGATCCGTGACGATCCGTGAACATTCGCAGCGATCCGGCTTGTTCAGGTGCCGCCGTCCGGGAAGAGGCAGACCTCGATCGCCAGCGCGGGACACGCTTGATCCGGCTCGCAGAAGATCCCCGTGGCGCGGCACGCCATGCCCGCGGGGCAGTCGCCGCCGTCGCCGAGCGCGTTGCAGCCCTTGGCGCACACGCCGCCGCTCACGCAGGAGAGGCCGCCGTCGCAGGCGTGGGCGTTGTCGCACTGGCCGACGAGCTTGCTGCCGCAGCCGACGGCCAGCGCGAGCACGACGAGCACGGCGATCCGCGAACGCATCGGCTAGTTGTCCGGATGCTCGAGCCGCTTCTTCGCCTTCTGGTACAGCTCCTCGCTCGGCGAGGTCATGTCCATCACCGCGTGGTACAGCTTGCGCGCGCTCTCCGCATCGCGGGCCTCTTCTTCGTACGCTTGCAGGTACACGTCCTGCGCGCGCGCGTGCAGGCTCGTGAGGCCCTCCTTCGCAGTGGGCTCGCCCGGCTTGATCTGCAGCGCCTTGTTGAAGGCCTTGGCCGCGAGCGCGTAGTCCTGCCGCGCCGCCGCGTTGCGGCCCTTGATCACCAGCCCGCGCACCATGCGGTTCTTGATGCGGCTCATCAGCGGGCCCGTGGGCTCGATGTCCTCGAGCGCGGAGAGCGCCTTGTCGAGCGGCGCCACCTCGGCCTCGTAGTTCTGGTCGTTGTCGAGGCCGTCGGCGTCCTCCATGTTCTTGGAGAACGAGCGCACCTTGCCGGCGAGATCGCGGGCGCGCGTCCTCACCGCGGGGTTGTTGGTGCTCTCGGAGATGCGCTGGAACTCGTTGGCCGCGCGGTCGAAGCCGCCGGGCGAGTTGGCCTCCTGGAACTTGCGGAAGCCCGACGCCAGCTCCTGGCGCGTGGACTCGTCGGCCTTGCGCTTCTTGAGCTCCTTCATCATCCGCTCGCGCTGCTTCTTGTTCTTGATGTTCTTGAGCGCGGCGTTGTCGATGGCCGACTGCCGGTCGGAGATCAGCTTCTGCACCTGGTCGGCCTTGCCGGTGTCCATGGACTGCAGCTTGGGCAAGAGCGCGCGGGCGCCGTCGAGGTCGCCCGACTGCACCTTGAGCGCGGCCTGCCCGGCCAGGTAGTCGCTCTGCTGCTTGTCGAGGTTCTTGAGCTCGTCGGCGGCCTTGTCACCCACCAGCACGGAGTCGGTCCAGACCGCCTTCAGCTTGTCGCGGGCGTCGTCGTAGCGGTGCTCGGCGATCATGCCCTCGGCGGCCATGAAGTTCTCCTTGGCCTCCTTCTCCTTCTTGGTGCGCTCGCGCAGGTCGGACACGTCGCTGTTGGTGGGATCGAGCTTGGTGAGCTCGTCCCAGTCGGCGTTGGCCTTGTCGAAGTCGGCGGCCTGGAGCGCCGCCTTGCCGTCCTTCATGAGATCCGCGAGCTGCGTGTCGCTGGGCTGCGGCGCCAGCGGCTTGGCCGGTCCCGGAGGACGCAAGAGCATCACCAGCACGCCGCCGAGCACCAGCGCCACCGCCACGATGGCGAAGATGATGATCCCGCCGCCGCGCTTCTGGCCGGCGTTGGTGTGCATGTCGATCGACACCGCGCCGGTGGGTCCGTCGCGACGCGGCGGGGCTCCGCGCCGGGGCGGCGGCGCCTCGTCGTCGATGGGCTCTTCTTCGTCCGCGGGCTCGACGTCGGGCGGCGGCTCGGGCTGCTTGGGCCGGCGGCGCTCCTCGAGCGCGGCGATCTCGTCGATCACCTTGAGGATGGTGGTGCCGACCATGATCTCGTCGCCGTGGCCCACCTGCGCCTCGTCGATCTTCTGGCCGTTGACCTTGGTGCCGTTGCCGCTGCCCAGGTCGCGCACGATCGACCCGGACATGCCCACGATGATCTCCAGATGCCGCCGCGAGCTGGCGGTGTCGCGCAGCTTGAGGTCGCAGCCGTCGCCGCGGCCCACCACCATGCGGCCGCCGCGGACGCGCTTCTTGCGGCCGGCGTCGGCGCCCTCGATGACCTCGATGGTGATGGGCGGGCCGGCGTGGGTGGCCTCGTTGTCGGGCGGGCCTTCGTTCTCGCCTTCGACGGAGTCGTCGTCAGCGCCGCTCGTATCGAGCATGCGGGTGTGGCCGACCTCGGGATCCTCGTCGCTCGCGGGACGCTGGCGAACGCCGGGGCGACTGGAGAGAGCGGAGCGGCTGGCGGGGCGGGCCTGGGCGCTGGAGCGCGAGCCCGGTCGGGCGCCGCTCACCACGCGGAGGTTGGAGCGGCTCGGACGCGGCAGCTCGTCCTCGGGAATTTCAGATTCGGCGGTGCCGGGGTGCTCGTCGGGTGGATCTTCGTCCGCCGGGCGCATCGCGCCACGCCGGGACCTCCCGCTGATGGGCCGGTCACTCATCCTGCACTTTCAGCAAGCCGAGAAGCGATCGTAAGGCTCAGAAACCCCAGGGTCAATCCGACGATTGGGCCGCGGAAAGCATCCACTTTGCGCGGGTTTCCCCGAGGCGCTCCGA
The DNA here is from genome assembly GCA_018266075.1 of Deltaproteobacteria bacterium. Taxonomy (GTDB): domain Bacteria; phylum Myxococcota; class Myxococcia; order Myxococcales; family SZAS-1; genus SZAS-1. The sequence goes on from JAFEBB010000024.1 coordinate 34,498, forward strand.
CGCGCGCGTGCTTGGGGAACGGTACAGGTGATCGGTGTGCGGTGATCGGCAGACGCGCGTCGAGGGCGGGATCCGCCTTCGCGCCGTTCTTTCCTGACGCATCGCGGCTTGGCGCCGATCTCCGACTTCGCTACATGGGCGCCCGATTTTTGGGCGCCGGAGCCGCGGGAGGGCCGGAGCACATGGAAACAATCAGGAAAGGTGTGCCACGCGTGCCGGTGCTCGTCAGCGTGCCCCGCCGCAACACCCCGGTGCGCATGGAGGCGGTCCCCGCCCCGCGCGCCAACAAGGTCTACGTGTGGCGCTCGCTGGTGCTGCGCCCGGACGAGTTCGAGGACATCGTCGCCGCCGGCCGCCGCCGGCCCCCGCTCAACCGGGGAAGGTGAAGCCCACCTCGAGCCGCGGCAGCGCGGGCGAGTCGCCCTCGCGGAAGTGCAGGTCCAGCCCCACCAGCCCGTAGGCGTGCACCAGCGAGGAGCTGGAGTTGAGCTCCCCGCCCACGTAGAGCCCCAGGTTCGTGCCCCAGCTGTCGATCGAGCCGCCCGTGAGCGGCCCCGAGAGCTCCGGCTCCGTGGCGTAGGTGAACTGCACCTGGGCCACGCCAAAGATCGATCCCGATCGGCCGCGGCTGGAGACGATCGCCGACGGCTGCAGGCCCCAGTCGCGCAGGCCGGTGATGTGACGCGCGCCCGAGCCGCTCTCCGCGAAGGCCGGGTTGCGAAAGCCCGTCCACTGGCCCTGCAGCGAGAGCGCGAACGCCAGCGACTGGTCGCCCGCCACCCGGAGCTTGGGCCCGACGCCGAGCTGGGTGGCCGCGCCGTAGAGGGTGTCCACGTTGAAGTCGACGTCCATCGCGCGGGTCAACCCCACGCCGGCCATGCCCTGCACGTACGGAAAGCCCGCGGCCAGCGCGAAGCGCACCGAGCCCGGCCCCATGGCCTGGGCGTCGAAGAGGGAGTTGGTGGGCAGGTCGACCTGGCGCTTCACGGCGTCGCCAAACGCCGCGGGCACGGCGAGCACGAGCACCAGCGCGGTGGCGACGGCGCGAACCATGGCGCGCACTCTACCCCGGCCCGTGCGGCCAAGTGGAGCGGGCGCGGGCGCAACGTCTGGCGGTCCGCCGCCTTGACTCGCGACGAAAGCCCTTCTCATCATCGAGGTCCTCATGCGGCCGTCCTACTGTGCGGAGTGCAACGGGCACCTCGACCCGTACCTGCCCGATTGCCCCCACTGCGGCGCGCACATCGAGCAGCACGACCGCGACGCGCACCACGACAAGGACATCCGCGTCCAGCGCGACGCGGGCGGCCGCGCCGTGGAGGTGCACCGCAAGTGGAAGGTGCACGTGCCCTGGGGCCTCTTCCTGCTGCTCGGGCTGTACTCGGCGGCGGCCTACGCCTACGTGCAGTACAGCGACCAGACCTCACCGCAGACCATCGCCGCGCAGCACCTCGCCGCCGCCGAGCAGATCCTGGGCAGCGACAACGGCGAGACCGCCAAGGCCGAGTCGCTCCAGCGCGCGTACGCGCACCTCATCGAGGCGCTCACCTTGACGCCCGAGGACAGCTGGGGCCAGCAGGAGCTGGAGAAGGTCACCTGGGCCATGGCCCGCCGGGGCACCAAGCCGCCCGCGGAGCTCAAGCGCCGCGCCGACTTCATCGCCGCCTCGTGGCAGTCGATTCAGGCCGGCAAGCAGAGCCAGCTCCCCGAGAGCGCCAACGAGCGCTTCGGCTTCGACGCCATCGAGAGCAAGGCCGTGCGCCTGCAGCGCTACCTCTCCCTGGGCGGGGTGGTGATCTTTCTCCTGTGGATCTACCGCGAGTTCCAGGACTACAAATTCCTGCACAAGCGCGACGACGAGCACGAGCTCCTCCGCCGCGACGAGCTGCACGAGCTCGACGTTCATCGCCGCCGCTAGAGAAAACGGAACGCCACCGTGATCGAGCAACTGGGCCGGTACAAGCTCACCGCACGCATCGCCACCGGCGGCATGGCCGAGGTCTTCCTCGCGCGCGCCGAGGGTGTCCAGGGCTTCACCCGCACGTCGGTGGTGAAGCGCCTCCTGCCCCACCTGGCCCGCGAGCCGGCCGTGGTGGAGATGTTCCTCAACGAGGCGCGCCTCACCGGCCGGCTCGATCACCCGAACATCGTGCAGGTGCTCGACCTCGGGCAGACCAACGGTCACTACTACATCGCCATGGAGTTCCTCGACGGGCGCGCGCTCGCCGAGGTCCGCGACGCCGCCCGCGCCCAGGGCGGCATGCTGCCCATGGGCTTCGTGCTCAAGGTGATGAGCGAGTCGCTCGCCGGGCTGCACCACGCACACGAGGCCCGCAGCGAGGACGGCGCGCCGCTGAATGTCGTCCACCGCGACTTCAACCCCGATAACATTTCCGTTACATACGACGGCCGCATCAAGGTGCTCGACTTCGGCATCGCCAAGAGCCAGGGCGCGGTGTCGAGCACGGAGCCGGGCACGCTCAAGGGCAAGTACTTCTACATGAGCCCGGAGATGGTGCTAGGCAACCCTCTCGATCGACGCGCCGACATCTTCGCCACCGGCGTCACCCTCTACGAGCTGCTCTGCGACAAGCGGCCGTTCGAGGGCGACACGCCCAACGCCATCCTCTCCGGCATCGCCTACGGCACGCCCATCTCGCCGCGCTCGCTGAATCCGCAGATCCCGCCGGAGCTGGAGAGCCTCATCCTGCGCTGCATGGCGCGCTCGCCCAATGAGCGCCCGCCCACCGCGCAGGCCGTGAAGGACGAGCTCGACGCCATCCTCCCGCGGGTGGGCGCGTTCGGCAGCGCCGAGGTGGCGCAGCTGATGGAGCTGCTCTTTCCGCCCGCGGACGCGGAGCGCTCGCGCATGAACGAGCTCCGCAAGATCGATCCCAGCATGCCCGGGCAGTCGCTCATCCCGGTCTCGCCGACGGCGCTGGACACCACCGCCAAGAGCGCGGACGTCGCCAGGCTCAAGCAGCAGGCCGCGCAGAAGATCAAGCCGCCCAGGCCGCCGTCGAAGCCGCTCACCCAGAAGCAGAAGATGATTGCCGGCGGCGCTCTCGCAGGCGTGCTCGTGCTCGGGCTGGTGACGTGGAAGGTGATCCTCCCCATCGTCAACAGGCCGCCCGACGCGGCCACCGTGCACCTCGACGAGCTCGAGAAGGCCTACAAGGCCTCGCCCGACGACGCCGCGGCCGCCGACAGGTACGCCGACGCGCTCGTGGTCGCCGGCAAGGAAGACGCCGCCGAGAAGGTGGTGGACAAGCTGCTCGCGACCAAGGACGACGCGCGCGCACACGTGCTCAAGGGCGACCTCTTCTTGAAGCACCGCTTCGGCACCAAGGCGATGGAGGAGTACGACAAGGCGCTCAAGCTCGAGCCCAACGACTCCACCGCCCTCGCCCACCGCGGCCGGATGAAGCTCGCCATGGGCCAGGTCTCCGACGCACGCAACGACCTGGCGCGCGCGCTCGCGCAGCGGCCGGGTGACAAGCAGCTCGTGCTCGAGGTGGCCGACGTGCAGGCGCGCGCGGGGGACTGGGCGGCCTCGCTGAACACGCTCGGCACCAGCCGCTTCCAGCGCGACGCCGAGATCCACATGCTCATGGGCTTCGCGTACTTCAACATGCAGGACGACGCGAACGCGCTGAAGCAGCTGATCGCCGCGGAGAGGCTCAAGCCCGATCTCGCGCGCACCCAGCTCTACCTGGGCTTCGTGTACTACCACCAGGACAAGCGCGACAAAGCCATCGAGAGCTACCGCAACGCGATCAAGTTCACGAAGACGCCGGACACCTATTCGGCGCAGGCCCACGACGCGCTCGGCGACATCCTCCTCGGCCAGAACGACAAGGCCGGCGCCAAGACCGAGTTCGCGGCCGCGATCAAAGACGACCCGACGCTCGGCGGCACCAAGGAAAAGCTGAAGAAGCTCGAGTAGCGCCATGGCCGACGAGCGGCTCCAGGTGGCGTCGCGCCCGGCCGAGGGTGGCACGTGCCCGGGCTGCGGCCAGACCGTGGACGGCGCGCGCTGCGCCTGGTGCGGCGTCGCGACATCACCGAATGGTTACGTCGTCGAGAAGGTGATCGCCCGCGGTCCGCACGGCCGCGTGTACCTCGCGCGCGACGCCGAGGGCCGAGCGGTGGCGCTCAAGGAGCTGCAGTTCGCGCAGGTGCCGACCACCGCCGAGATCGACGCGTTCGAGCGCGAAGCGGCCACGCTCGCGCAGCTCTCGCATCCGCGCATCCCGAAGTTTCTGCGGAGCTTCACGGAGGGCGTCGGCGTGGGGCTGCGGCTCTACCTTGCCGCTGAGCACGTGGCCGGCGAGCCGCTGTCCGCGCGCATCGCCCGAGCGCCGCTGACGGAAGCCGAAGCGCGCGACGTCGCCAAGCAGGTGCTGGAGGTGCTCGCGTTCCTGCACGGCCAGCGGCCCGCGCTCGTGCACCGCGACGTGAAGCCCGACAACCTGATCCTCCGCCCCGACGGTGGCGTGGCGCTGGTGGACTTCGGCACCGCGCGGGCGCTGAGCGGCACGCGCACCTTCGGATCGACGCTCGTGGGAACGTTCGGGTACATGCCGCCGGAGCAGCTCGGTGGAACCGTGGACCCGTCGAGCGATCTCTACGCGCTCGGCGCCACGCTGCTCCACGCGCTCTCCGGCAAGCCGCCCGGCGAGCTGCTGCGGCCGGATCTCGCGCTGGAGCTGCCCGCAAACGTGCCCGCGTCGCTGCGGCCGTTTCTGCTCGGGCTGCTCGAGCGTGATCCCAAGCTGCGCCTTCGCTCCGCGCAGGCCGCCCTGGACGTGCTCGAGGGCCGCAGCGTGCGCGCGCAGAAGCCGAAGGCCACGCGGCCGATCTTTCTCCTCTTTGGCGTCGCGGCGGTGGCGCTGGGAATCTCCGTCCTGGGCCTCAGCCTGGCGATCCGGCCGATGAACCTGGTGACGCTGCCCGTGCCGAGCCCGGACACGCGCGGGCTCCCGTACGGCAGCGACGCCGCCAAGCGCTGGTTCACGCAGCAGAAGCCGCGCTGCAACGCGCTCGAGGTCACCCAGGCCATTCGCCAGAGCCCGCCGCCACCAGGCTGGGACGGCGCGGGCTACGCGGCCAGCTGCTACGCCCTCGCGGGGCGCGTGGATGACGCGCGGCGCACCCTCGCGCAGGTCGATCCGCGCGCGCAGCCCAACGCCGCCGCCATCCTCTTCGAGCTCGGCCATCCCATCGCCGACTCCGGCGACGATCTCTCCGCCGCGCAGATGATGAACCTGGTGCTCGAGTTCTGGCCGCAGAACTACCAGGCGCGCTACCACGCGGGCATGAGCGACTACGCGCTCGGGCACACCGAGCAGGCACGCGCAAACCTCGAGCGCTTCCTGCGCGAGTACCACCAGAACGACGGCTTCACCCGCGCCGCGCGCGAGGTCCTGAGCCGCATCCAGAATGGGCAAGCCTCCGACGGTGTGCGACGCGGTCCGCAAGAGTAGGAGCGCAAGCCCTGCGCGCAGCCACGCCCCTCGACAGCGATCGGCGCAACCCCATCGCGCTTGGGCAACCCTCCTCTGCTGGCGCGAACATTGCTGATCCGCCTGCCCAGGCTGCAGTCCACCGCTTCGAGAACCGACACATGTCCAATCCGGATTCGCGCTCAACCCATGCACTCGCCGCGCTGCAGTCCGCGCTTCATGACGTGCGGCAGTCGCTGGCGCGTGGCGAGCTGGCGTCCGCGCTCGCCGAGCCCGAGCTGCGCGCCCTCGCGCAAGCGCTGGCCGACGAGTCTCACGCGCTGGGCGCCGAGCTGCACGGCGCCCTCCTTCGCGAAGGATCCGCCACGCCGACGCCGGCTGCCAGACCCGGGGCGATCAGCGTGCTCGCCGTGGATGACGACCCCGTGGCCCTGGCGGCGCTCGCCGAGGTGCTCGCGCCCGAGTTCGAGGTCACCACCACCACCGACCCGTACCAGGCGCTTCACCTCGCCCGCGAGCGCGCGCCCGAGGCGATCCTCTGCGACCTGCGCATGCCCGGCCTCGACGGGCTGGCCCTGGTGCGCACCCTGCACGGCGACCCAACCACCCGCTCCATTCCGGTGCTGCTGGTCTCTGCCGAATCGGACATCCCCGAGAAGCTCCTCGCCTTCGAGGCGGGCGCCATCGACTACCTCACCAAGCCCGTCTCGGTGGACGAGCTCGCCGCCCGCCTGCGCTCCGCGGTGCAGCGGGGGCGCGAGCTGCGCCATGGCCGCGAGCTTCAGGAGACCGACGAGCTCACCGGGCTCACCAATCGCCGCGGGTTCCGCACGTTCCTCTCGGAGGCCATCCGCAGCGCCGTCGAGGGTGGGCGACCGCTGGCGGTGGCCATGCTCGACCAGGACGGACTCAAGGCCATCAACGACACGCTGGGGCACGCCGCCGGCGACGCGGCGCTGCGGCTCCTGGCGAGCACCCTCCGGAAGGTGAAGCGCGACGCCGACTGCGCTTGCCGCCTGGGAGGCGATGAGTTCGCGCTGGTGATGCCGGGCGCCGATCTCGCCGGTGCCAGCCGCGCTCTGGAGCGCCTGGAGCGTGAGCTCGCCGCCACGCCGCTCGCGCTCGAGAACGAGGCGCGCATCCTCCTGCGCGCGAGCGTGGGCATCGCCCAGCTCGACGCCTTCGATGACCTGCGGGGTGACTCGCTCCTGGGTCGCGCCGATGCAGCGCTCTACGAGATGAAGCGCCGCCACCACGGCGAGGCGCCGCGGCCGCGGACCGGCGAGCTCCAGCGCGTCGGCAGTTGAGCGAGCCGACAGGTCGGCTTGCGAAGCCAAGCCAGGCCCGGAATTCCGTGCTAGAGAGCCGCGCGTTCGCAACGGAGGCGCGCGTGCTGCTCCAGGGCAAGAAGATCCTCATCACCGGCGTGCTCACCCCGCAGTCGATCGCGTTTGCGGTTGCGGAGCTGTGCATCAAGGAAGGCGCCGAGGTGGTGCTCACAGGCTTCGGCCGCGGCAAGAGCCTCACCGAGCGCAGCGCCAAGCGGCTCTCGCCGGCGCCCGAGGTGCTCGAGCTGGACGTCACCAAGAGCGACGACTTCAAGGCGCTCACCGACTCGCTCACCAAGAAGTGGGGCAAGCTCGACGGCGTGCTGCACGCGGTGGCCTTCGCGCCCGAGGACGCGCTCGGCGGCAACTTCCTCAACACGCCGTGGGAGAGCGTGCAGACGGCGATGCGCGTGTCGGCGTTCTCGCTCAAGGAGCTCGCGGTGGCGTGCAAGCCGCTCATGAAGGACGGCGGCTCGATCGTCGCGATCGACTTCGACAACCAGAGCGTGGCCTGGCCCATCTACGACTGGATGGGCGTGTGCAAGGCCGCGCTCTGCGCCGTGGTGCGCTACCTCGCGCGCGATCTCGGCCCGAGCAAGATCCGCGTGAACGCCGTGGCCGCAGGGCCGCTCTCGACGGTGGCCGCGAAGGGTATCCCCGGGTTCAAGGCGCTCGAGGCCGGCTGGGGCAAGCAGGCGCCGCTGGGCTGGAGCAGCAAGGATCAGGACGCGGTCGCGCGGACCATTGCAGCCGTCCTCAGCGACCTCATGCCTTCCACGACTGGCGAGATCATCCACGTGGACGGCGGCTACCACGCGATTGGCGCGCCGCCCGTGGACACCGCGGCGGAGAAGGCCGCCGATCCGGCAGCGACGTAACCGAAGCGTTACATCACCGAACGGTTAACTAGACGCGCTCCACGCTGCGGTGCAGCGCCGTCTCCTTCACCATTCGACGGAGCGTGAGCACCACGCGGTTCTGCACCAGGCGCATGTCGCGCTGGGCGTCGCACTCTTCGCAGAGGTGCGCGCGCCAGCCGCGCAGATCATGGGGCTCCTGGAGGATCCACGTCGAGGTCTGGCCCACCGTCCGACTGCCACAACCCGTGCACATCATGGCTGCCTCCTCGTTCCCCTCGTCGATCAGTGTCAACGTCCGAGCCAGGAATTCGGCCTGTCACACGAAGCGGATCCGGAACCGGAACGGATCGCCCCAGAGGATGCGCTCATCCTTCGCGCGCTGCGGCGTCACGCGCACCCCACATCCGGCGCAGGTGTAGACGCCTCCATCCACCTGGAACTTCGTGGTCTTGTTGCAGCGTGTGCAGTAGCGATTCAACGTGGCCATGGCGGCCTCCATCTGTTCATCGTGGGTACGCACCACGCGCCCGTTCGATTCAACGCCCACCCCACCCGACCTCGCCCACCACCGTCGCGTTCCCTGCCGGGTGACAAAGCATTGGGCGTGCCCACGCCTGCCCGCTCGGCAAGGGCGCGAGAAGACGCACGGCCGCCTGGTTGGCGGCTCTGGCAAGTGCGTCATGCGCTTCCCGGTGGTGTGTAAAAACTGCGGTCGCGCAGTGACGAGAAACGGCAGCGCCGTGAGCCCCATCACTGCGGGAATTTACGTGCCGGGCTGGAGGTCTTGCTGCCTGCGGTGGAGGTGCGATGAGCATTCGATTGCGACGTCGTGACGATCCGCGTCGGGTGCGCGGCCTGCACTGCACCGAGCTCGAGCTCGCAGCGCCACATGTCTTGGCCGCGCACGACGGCCTCACCATCGCGCACCTCTCGGATCTGCACGTGGCGCCGCGCCGGGCCCCGCGCGCGCTGCACCACGCGGTGCGGCTCGCGAACGCGGCGCGCCCGGATCTCGTGGCGCTCACCGGCGACTACGTGTGCTTCTCGGCCAAGCGCCTCGACGCGCTCCGCCGCGCGCTCGAGCCGCTCGAGGGTCCGGTGGTGGCGGTGCTGGGCAACCACGATCACTGGACCGATCCGGACGCGGTGCAGCGCGTGCTCGAGGATCTGGGCATCACCGTGCTGCGCAACGCGCACCGCACGCTGCACCTGCGCGGCGAGCCGCTGCACGTGGTGGGGCTCGATGACAACGTCACCCGACACGCCGACGTCGCGCGTGCGTTCGCGCAGGTGCCCGCGCGCGGGACGCGGCTGGTGCTCTCGCACGATCCCAACGCGGCCGATGCGCTCACCGATCGCGACGCGGCGCTGGTGCTCTCCGGGCACACCCACGGCGGCCAGGTGCGGCTGCCGGGGATCACCAAGCTGCTCGCGAAGCGCGCCGGGCTGCGCTACCTCGCCGGCCTCTACGACGTGAAGGGCCTGCCGCTCTACGTGAGCCGCGGGCTGGGCCAGTCGCTGCCCTTGCGCATCGGGGCCCGGCCGGAGCTGGGCCTGTTCCGCTTGCGGCGGGCCCACCTGCGCCTGGCGATCTGATTGCGCGAATTTGCGGGTGGACGCGCGCCGCCTCGATTAGAACCCGCGTCGCGGGCTCATCGGAGGCGTCATGTTCGAGGTGCTCAAGCTTTTGCACGTGCTGGGCTGGGCGTCGTGGCTGGGGTTGGCGATTGCCGAGGCCAGCACCGGCGCGCAGGTGCGTCGCTCCACCGACGCCGGCGGCAAGCTCGCGCTCGCCAAGCTCTGGGCGCGCGTGGGCCGCATCCAGCTCATGACCATGGGCATGGCCGTGCTCTTCGGCCTGGCGCTCTTCGGCTACGACCTCAGCATGAGCCCGACCGGTGCGCAGGGCTTCATGCGGCAGAAGGCGTACCTCTTCGTGCACATCATGCTCGCGCTGGGGATCCTCGCTGCGGTGCTGGCGCTGCTCGCGGCCAAGGCGCGCGGCGAAGCGGTGGCCGCGCTCGAGGCGCAGAACGCCGACGGCTTCCTCGCCCGCTACAAGCGCGCAGCCATGTTCAGCGGAATGATGGCGCTCTGCCTGGTGGCGACGGTGGTCGAGGTGTACCTGCGCTCGATGTGAAAAGCGCAGGTCGAAAAATTGCGCTCGAAAAATCCTGCTGCATGCTGGTCGCACCCTGTAGCTCGGAGGCGATCATGAATCAGCTCCCGCAGCAGACGACCTCGCAGCCGACGCGCCAGCACCCGCGCGTGGCGGCGGACTTCGCGGTCCGGCTCTTCGACGGCTCCAGCTCGGTGCTGGCCCGCGCCCGCGATCTCTCCATGGCTGGCCTGTCGGTGCACGATCCCGCCGGGATGATCGGCCTGCGCATCGACCGCGTGTCGCTGCACATCCCTGGCGAGCCGTGGGAGCTGGTGCTGCGCGTGCGGCTCACCCGGCGCGTGGGCGAGACCGTCGCGGTGGCGTTCTCGGACATCGACTGGGACGACATGTTCACGCTGGCCCGCTACCTCTCGCCCCGCTTGTAGCAAGCGGCCGAGCGCCCGGTTCTCGGGTGCGCGCGCGTCGCGTGCGAGCGTTGGTCGGCGCGCGGCGCTCTGCAATCCGCGCGGCCCCTCGTGTCCGCGCCTGCGCTCAGCGATCCGCATCCCTTCGAGCCGCCGCTCCGGGCGCGCCGGGTTTCCCCACTTCGAGAGACGCTGCGACTCTCCTCCGCCGAGGGGATGCTCGCGGACCTCTTCACCGCCTGCACCGGCAGCGCCATGCTCACCGCGTGGGGGCTGGCGCTGCACTGCGGGCCGCTGCTCTTCGCGGTGGTGGGCGCGCTTCCGTCGCTGGCCCAGCTCGCGCAACTTCCGGCCGCCTGGCTCGTGACGCGACGCGGAGCGCGGCACACCACCGTGGCGGCCGTCACCATCGCGCGATTCCTGCCGCTGCTCCTCGCGCCGCTGCCGTTTCTTCCTGTCGCGCCAGCCACGCAGAAAGCGATCTTCGTCTGCATCGTGGCGGTCTCGGCGATCCTGGCCGTCGTCGGCAACAACGGCTGGGCGACGTGGATGGGCGAGCTCGTGCCCACGCGGCTGCGCGGGCGCTACTTCGGGCGCCGCACGGCGCTCTGCACGCTCGCGGGCACGCTGGGCGCGCTGGGGACGGGGCTCTTCGTCGACGCCGCGCGACGCCGCGGGCTGGAGTCGCACGCGCTCTCCGCGCTCGCGCTGGTGGCGTGCGCGCTCGGCGTCGGGACCACTTCGCTTCTACGCCGCCAGGTCGACGCGAACGTGGAGCGCGCGATTCCGCGCTGGGCGCAGCTCGTGGAGCCGTGGCGCGATCCATCGATGCGGCGCGCGCTGCGCTTCAACCTCGGCTGGAACGCGGCGGTCGGGCTCGCGGCGACGCTCTTCCAGGTGCACATGGTGCGCAACCTGGGCCTGGGCATGCTCACGGTGTCGATCTACGTGGCCGCGTACGCGCTCGCGCGCATGCTCACCGCGCCGCTGTGGGGTGCGGCGATCGATCGCGTGGGATGCAAGCCGGTGGTCTTGCTCTGCGCCATGGGCATCGCGGTGGATCCAGCGATCTGGCTGTTCGCGTCGCCGAGCGTGCACTGGCCGCTCCTCGCGGACGTGCTCATCGGCGGCACGCTCTGGGCCGGGCTGAACCAGGCCTTGTTTCAGCTCCCGCTGCGCATCGCCCCGCGCCGCGGACGCGCGTTTCACCTCGCGGCGTTCGCGGCTGCAGGCGGGCTGGCGTTCGCGCTCGCGTCCGCAGTGGGAGGCTCGCTCGCGCAGACGCTTCCCACGCAGGTCGTCGTGCACGGACACGCCCTCTCGAGCTTCGAGGTGGTCTTCGTGATCTCGACGGCGGCGCGCTGCGCGGCGCTGATGCTCGCGGCGAAGCTCGACGAGCCCGGCGCGCGCGAGGTAGAGGCGCTGCTCCGATTCGCGGCGGCTCAGGGCCGCGTGCTGCGGCTGAGGGTGCCCGCGCGCACCGCGAAGTAGACCGCGTCGTCGCCGGCGCCCTCGGAGACCAGGCGCGGATCCGTCGTCGTCAGGAGCGCCTGCCCAGGCCGCGCGCGCAGCGTGTGCATGAGGTGTGCGTTCTTTTGCGGATCGAGCTCGCTGGAGACGTCGTCGAGGAGCAGCAGCGGCGGACGACCGAGCGCGTCGGCGAGGTTGTCGATCTCGGCGAGCTTGAGCGCGAGCACGATGGCGCGTTGTTGGCCCTGGCTCGCGTACGCGCGCGCGGGGCGGTCCGCGTGGCGCAGCTCGAGGTCGTCGGCGTGCGGACCGACCGAGGTGAAGCCGCGATCACGATCGCGCGGGAGCCGTTCCTCCAGGAGGGCGAGCAGCTCCTTCGCCAGCGTGGCTTCGTCGCTCTCGCCCAGGCGCTCCTTGCCCGTCACGCGATAGCCCACCGCGAGCTTGGCGCGCTCCGTCTCGCCGTCGGCCGTCGAAATCTCGTTGAAGGCCTTCGACGCGCGCGGGGCCAGCTCGGCGAGCAGCGCGCGGCGGCGCGTCCAGAGGCGCGCGCCCGCAGCGGCGAGCGGCGAGTCGAACGCAGCGATGAGCGCCGGCGCCGCCTGCTCGCGCAGGAGCTTGTTGCGACTGCGTAACGCGCGTCCGTAGGCGCGGCTCTCTTGCAGGTACGCGGGGAAGCGGTTGAAGACCGCGCGATCCAGGAAGCGCCGGCGCGCCTCGGGGCCTTCCTTCACCAGCGCGAGGTCGTCGGGCGTGAAGGCCACCACCGACACGCCGCCGAAGTAGGACTCCAGGCTGGGCGCTGGCTTGCCGTCGACGAACGCGCGCCGCTCGCCCTTCTCGACCTCGACCGCGATGACGCGCGTCGCGCCCTGCAGCGTGAACGTGCCCTCCACCCGGGCCTTGCCCTGGCCGAAGCGCACCAGCTCCGCCAACCGCGCGGCGCGCAGGGGCTTCAAGGTCGCAAGGAAGTAGAGCGCCTCGAGGAGGTTGGTCTTGCCCTGGCCGTTCTCGCCGGAGATGACGGTCGCGCGCGGGCCGAGGGTGAGCTCCACCTCGGCGAGGTTGCGCAGGTCGCGCACGCGGAGCGTGGAGAGGTACATGCCGCGCGAACCGTAGCGCGGAACGGGACGGCGTGCGCGTGCGGGTGCAAGCGAGCATGATCGACCGATGTCTTGCTCTTCGGATCCCAACGCCCGACTCGCGCGAGCGCTTCGCTCGCTCGATGGTCTCTCGGTGGGCGACGCGTTCGGCGAGCGCTTCTTCGGCAATGACGGTCGTGAGCGGGCGCTCGCGCGCGACCTGCCCGCTGGCACCTGGCGAACGACGGACGACACCGAGATGGCCGTCGCCATCGTGGACGTGCTCGAGCGAGCGCAGCGCATCGACGCCGATCGTCTGGCGCGTGCCTTCGCGGCTCGCTTTGGCTTCGACTCTGCTCGAGGGTACGGAGCTGGCGCCTATCAGCTCCTCTCGGGGTTGCGCATGGGCGTGCCCTGGCGGATCGCGTCGGAGTCGCTCTTCGACGGCCAGGGCTCGCACGGAAACGGCGCGGCGATGCGCGTGGCACCACTTGGCGCCTACTTTGCGGATGACCTCGACGCGGTGGTGCGCGAAGCACAGCGCTCCGCGCACGTGACACACGCGCACCCCGACGGCGCAGCCGGTGCCATCGCGGTCGCCGTGGCCGCGGCGTGGGTCGCCAATCCCGAGCTACAGCGCGTCCCGATGTTGGAGCTGGCCATCGCCCGCACGCCTGCGGGCGACACGCGCCACGGCTTGTTTCGCGCACAATCGCTGCCAGCGAGTTCGAGCGCAGAGCTCGCCGCGAGCGTGCTCGGGTCGGGTCAGGAGGTGCTCTCCAGCGACACGGTGCCCTTCGTGCTCTGGGCGGCCTCGCGACACGTCGGTGAGTTCGAAGAAGCGATGTGGAACACCCTGAGCGGCCTCGGCGATCGCGACACCACCTGTGCGATGGTGGGTGGCATCCTCGCGACCGGGACGACAGTGCCTTCCGCGTGGCTCGCGCGCCGGGAGCCGCTGCGCCGAGACCCTTCGGTTTGAAGCCCGCTGGCGCCCAGGTCGCAGAGCGCCGAGAATCGTCCCATGCGACGGATGCTCCTCCTGCCCGCGCTCATCGCGCTCGGCTGCACCAAGCCGCCGCCTCCGCCGCCCGCGGAGGTGGCGCCCGACGGCGCCGACATCACCTTCGCCTCCACGCCGCCCGGTGCCGCCGTGGAGCTCGACGGCGCCCCGCTCGACGGGGTCACGCCCTTCACCAAGCACCTCCCCGCCGGCGGCGGCACGCGCAAGGCCCACTTCACCCTCTCGGGCTACGAGCCCACCTCTTCGGAGTTCATGGTGCCGCTCGCGCCGTACACGGTGAGCGTGACCATGGCCGACGCCGCGAAGGTCGCGGTGACCACCGACCCGCCCGGCGCGCAGGTCACGCTCGACCGCAAGGTCGCGATCGCCAAGACCCCGGGCCAGCTCCCGCTGCCGTCCGGTGCCCACGAGGTGCTCATCGAGCTCGCCGGCTACGTGCCCCAGAAGCTGCAGCTCACGCCCGCCCAGCGCGCGCCCTTGAAGCTCAAGCTCCAGCCCGCGGCCATGCTCTCCGTGGACTCGAACCCCAGCGGCGGCCGCATCTACGTCGACGGCGTGGACACCGGCTTCACCACGCCCTCCACCGATCTGGTGATCGCCGCGAACAAGGCGCACCAGGTGGAGGTGCGGCTGGAGAAGCTCCGCAACGCGCCCAAGACCGTGGCCAAGCTCAAGCCGGGCGCGCACACCAGCGTGAAGGTCAAGCTCGCCGACCTGGGCAAGAAGGATCTGTTCAAGCGCCGCGACCAGCTCAAGAAGCAGCTCGCGGCGCTCGAGGTGCAGCAGAAGTCCTACGAGAAGAAGACCTCCAAGTTCGTCATCTCCGACGCGCACGCCGAGAAGCGAGACGAGGAGCACCTCGAGCTTCTGGGCAGCGAGATCGAGCAGCTCTCCTCCGAGCTGTCCGACGTCAACGAGCAGATCGAGAACTACTGATTCGCGCTACGGCGCCGCGCTGCACACCAGCACGCTGGGGATGCAGCCGCGGGTGTAGATGCAGTCCTTGTGCTGCTCGCAGCGGGTGAAGTCGGGGCACTGGCCGCCGATGATGTAGCCGCCGCCGTCGACCAGCTCATCCTGGCTGCAGCCGCAGCTCTGCGGCCCGCCGCCGTCCGGGTAGATGTTGCAGTGGCCGAGCGTGCTCACCCCGCCGTCGGGGTAGTTCTCGTCGCAGTCGGTGTCCTGGCTGCAGCGCGCCTGCACGCCGCCGAACTGCCAGTTGCGCGGGCACTCCGTCGCGTACTGCGCGGCGATCACGCAGTCGTTCACCGGGTTGCCCGACGAGTCCTGTGCGTAGGGGATGCACATGTTGGGCGAGCCGAGCACGTCGAAGTTGGGGATGCCGAAGTCCGCGCTGCACGTGTAGAAGTCGAGGATCACTGGGCCGCCGTCGGGGAAGTTGGCGTTGCCCGTCTGGCAGCCGGTGTTGCAGAACGGCGGATCCGGCGCGAGGTAGAACTCGCCCGCGTCCACGCCGCCCGGGCACACGTTGGGCAGGTGGGTGAGGTCGGCGAAGCCCGAGTCCGGGTTGTAGCCGGTGTGATCGCGGTCCTCGCCGCAGCAGAGCTGATCCGTGGCGCCGTGGCTGGCGCCGCCGCGCTCCACGCAGTTCTTCTCGATGCACGCGTTGCTCACGCACTTGTACGAGGTGGACGAGCCCGAGGGCGGCTGGCAGTCGTGGTCGCCGTAGGGCTTGCCGGTGAGCGGGTTGGTGCCGTCGCGGCAGTCGTACTGGCAATCGAAGCTGTAGATGGCGCAGTAGCCCGCGTAGACGCCGCCGTCCGAGGTGCGCGGACACTCCACGTCGTCCATGCAGCCGCCGCCGTCGGGCTGCGACACCGGCCGGCAGCGGTGCTCGCCCGAGCGCTCCTGCACGCACGCGAAGGTGAGGCCGTCCTGGGCGCCGAGCGCAGCGCAGTCCACGCCGCCCGCGGCATCGCACGGCCGGCCACACGTTCCCACGCCGTAGCGCGCCAGGCCCGCGTCGGGGAGCACGTCGGCGGGGATGACGTTGCACACGTCGCCGGGCGGGCAGTTGTTGCTCTGGCCCTGGAGGTAGTCGAAGGTGCAGAACTGCTTGCACACGCCGCTGCTCGCGTCGCAGTAGTAGCCGGGGCCGATGGTCTGCAGGCAGTCGCCGTCGGAGGCGCAGGGCGCGAAGTTCACGCAGGTGCCGGTGGGCGGCTGGCAGGTGCCGCTGTTCGGATCCGCGACGTAGCCGAACGGGCAGCCCTGGCTCGACGCGTTCCGCAAGCAGAACGAGCCCGCGTCGCCCACCTGCGCACACTGCGCGGGGTACACGTAGTTCGACGGGTTGCAGTCGCCGGAGCCCTCGGGGCACGGGTTGCACTCCGAGGAGTTGTCGCAGGGCGCGCAGGTCTGGCGCACGCGGCGGCACACGCCCGGGCCCCGGCCGCCGTCGCTGGTGGTGCAGCGGCAGCGGCTGCCGAGGTCGTTGCAGTAGCCGCCGTCCTCGACGCTGTCGTTGCAGGCATCGACGGGCGAGGCGACCACGGAGTCGTCGCAGTCCTTCGCGGTCACGCAGTGGCCGCTCGCCTCGTCGCAGCGCAGGCCCGCGGCACAGAGGTCGTCGTAGAGGCAGGGCGCGTCGCAGAAGCCGCTGCCGCCCGGCTGCGCGTTGCAGACCTGGGGCGCGGTGCACTGGAGATCGGTGGTGCACGGCGTGGGGCCGGCGTCGCCCGTGCTGCCGGTGCTGCCCGTGCTGGTGCCCGTGGACGCGGTGGTGCCCGTGGTCGAGCCGCTCCCCGTGGAGCCGGTGCTGCTCGAGGAGCTGCTGCTCTTGCCCTTGCAGCCGGCGGCGAAGGCGAGCACGGCGAGGCTGGCGAGCAGGAAGGCGGAAGAACGCATATCGTCCTCGGGGCGGGCGAGCGAGCGCGCACCTTGCCACAAACGACCAAGATCGTGAACCGGACGCGAACCCCACTCCCCGCTTCGTCTCCGTCGCACGCGGAGAGGAGGGCCCAGTTGGTCATTAACTTTTTGATTACAGATCACACTCCCCTTCCCCGCGTAGGACGGGCTGCGAAGCGTCCCCTCCACGGGAGAAGGGGTCGGGGGGATGGAGTTTGTTGATCTCACTCCGCTACTTCGCCGCCGCCCGCGAGCGCACCGGCCTGAACCGCGAGCAGCTCGAGCTCGCGTCGAACGCGACCGTTGCCAACCTCCTCGACGTGCTCGCGGCGCGGCACCCTGCCCTCGCGCCGCTGCTCCCGAGATTGCGCGTGGCCGTGAACCAGGAGTTCGCGCAGCCCGAGACCACCATCCCCGATGGCGCTGAAGTCGCGCTCATCCCGCCCGTCGCCGGCGGCGTGGAGCTGCCACGCGTGCGCGTGACGAGCGAGAAGCTTTCCCTCGATGCGGTGGTCGACGCCGTCCGCGGTCCAGGCCAGGGCGGCATCGTCACCTTCACCGGCAGCGTTCGCGAGCAGAGCCGGGGCAAGACCGTCCTGCGGCTGGAGTACGAGGCCTACGCCGACATGGCCGAGAAGGTGCTCGCGCGCATCGTGGAGCAAGCGCGCGAGCGCTTTGGCGCCAGCGTGGCCATCCACCACCGCACGGGGGCGCTGGAGATCGGCGATGTCGCCGTGGTCATCGCTGCCGCAGCCGCGCATCGGGCCGAGGCGTTCGACGCCTGCCGCTTCGCGATCGAGGAGCTGAAGAAGGACGTGCCCATCTGGAAGAAGGAATTCACCACCGACGGCGACGTCTGGGTGGGGCTCGGGCCTTGAAGCGAGCGACGCCCGCATCGGCCGAACGAGAGCCACGAGCCACGAGCCACGAGCCACGGCACCGCACATTCGGTTGACGCAGTGTGGCGAAGAAGCGGTCGCCTCGATTATCTTCCCGCTCGCACCAAACCTGACCCGATCAAGGAGCGACACACATGGCGCTGCGCCTGGGCGATACCGCCCCCGATTTCTCCGCTGACACGACCTCTGGCCCCATCAAGTTCCACGAGTGGATGGGCAACAACTGGGCGGTGCTCTTCTCGCACCCCAAGGACTTCACGCCGGTTTGCACCACCGAGCTGGGCCGGGTGGCCAAGCTGAAGAGCGAGTTCGACAAGCGCGGGGTGAAGGTCATCGGCCTCTCGGTCGATCCGGTCGACTCGCACGCCAAGTGGGCCAAGGACATCGAGGAGACGCAGGGCACCGCGCTCAACTTCCCGGTCATCGCCGACGGGAACAAGAACGTGGCCACGCTCTACGACATGATCCACCCCAACGCCTCGGACACCCTTCCGGTGCGCTCGGTCTTCGTGATTGGCCCGGACAAGAAGGTGAAGCTGATGATCACCTACCCCGCCAGCACGGGCCGCAACTTCGACGAGCTCCTGCGGGTGATCGACTCGCTGCAGCTCACGGCCAAGCACCGCGTGGCCACGCCGGCCGACTGGAAGCAGGGCCAGGACGTGATCATCAGCGGCGCCGTGAACGACGAAGAGGCCCAGAAGATCTTCCCGGGCTATAAGACGCTCAAGCCGTACCTGCGCGTCACGCCGCAGCCCAAGTAACCAAACGGTTATTTCGAGCATCATCACGAAGAGCCGATCCAGAAATGGGTCGGCTCTTTCGTCTTTCGAAGTTCAATCGGGCAACAGCTCTGGGGCTGGGGGCTCGGGGCTGGGGCCTGGTAACGGGTGCTCGTCGGCCATGAGCTCTTGGCCGTCCGGCCAAGCCCAAGCCCCCAGCCCCCAGCCCCACAGCTTTTCTCGCTCTGTTCCGGCTCAGCCCTGAATGACCCGGTTCCGACCCGAGCCCTTGGCCGCGTACAGCGCCTCATCCGCGCGCCGGAGCAGCTCGTCATCGGGCTCGTTCTCGCGCACCTGCGCCACGCCGAACGATGCCGTGACCTTCAGCTTCTGATCACTCCACGGCAGCGACAGGCCCTGCACCGCCGCGCGCACGCGCTCCGCGGTCTGCACCGCGCCGGCCAGCGCGGTCTTGGGCAAGAGCACCAGGAACTCTTCGCCGCCGTACCGCACCAGGCCATCGACCTCGCGCACGGTCGCCTGGGCCACGCGCACGACTTCCTTCAGCACGAAGTCGCCGGCGGGGTGGCCGTGCTTGTCGTTCAAGGCCTTGAAGTGATCGAGGTCGAAGAGCACCAGCGAGAACGGATCGCCGTAGCGCCGCGCGCGATCGATCTCCTCGGGCAGGCGCTGGTACAGGTACTGCCGGTTGTAGGCCTTGGTCAGCGAGTCGGTGATCGAGAGTCGGTAGAGCCGCGCGTTCTCGATGTCTTTCACAATTGACCCGCCGAGGTACGCGAGCAGCTCCTGGTGATCGCTGGCGAACGCGTCGTGGCGCGCGCTGGTCACGGTGATGACGCCGATGACACCGTCGCGCGTGGCCAGCGGCACCGCAAGCAGGCTCTCGATGTTGGCGGCCTGGCCGTCGAGCTTCTTGAAGCGCGCGTCGGCGGACACGTCGGTGATGAGCGCGGGCGCGCCGTGCTCCGCCACCCAGCCCGCCACGCCCTCGCCCACCTTGAAGCGGATCTCCGCCTCGTCCTCCGCGGGCAGGCCATGGCTGGCCTTGCAGAGCAGCTCCTGACGGGCGTCGTCGAGGAGCATGATCGAGCACGCATCCGCGCCGACGAGGTCCACGGCGCTGGTCGCCACGGCGCGCAAGAGATCCGGGAGCGCGGCGCCCGAGTTCACCAGCTTGGTGAGCTGGAAGAGCACGCCGAAGATGCGCTTGTACCGCCCCTGGCTGAACTCGGGCATCTCGGCCATGGGTCGACTCTACCGCCGCATCACGCCGATGAACGGCAGGTTGCGGAACTTCTCGTCGAAGTCGAGGCCGTAGCCGACCACGAACTCGTCGGGGATCACGAAGCCCTTGTAGCCGATCGGGATCTTCACCTTCGCGCGCGAGGGCTTCTCGAGCAGCGTGCAGATCTTCACCGACGCCGGCTTGCGCGTCTTCAAGTTCTCGAGGAGGAACTGCATGGTGAGCCCGGTGTCGACGATGTCCTCGACCACCAGCACGTGCGCTCCTTCAATGGGCCGCGAGAGGTCACTGGTGATGCGCACCACGCCGCTCGACTCCGTGCCCGAGCCGTAGGAGCTCAGCCCGAGAAAGTCGATGGAGAGCGGCAGGTCGATCTGGCGGACGAGGTCGGAGAAAAAGAGCACCGAGCCCTTGAGCACGCCGACGACCACGAGATTCTGGCCCTTGTAGTCGCGGGTGATCTCGGCGCCGAGCTCTCGGAGGCGAGCCTGGAGCTTCGCCTCGTCGAACATCACGTTGACCTGGTTGTCGTAAAAAGCCATCGCGCGATCCAATCAGACGTAGGCGTTGTTCATGATCTCCCCGAAGCCGCCGCCGCCGGGGACGATGTACTGCTTGTCGGAGAGCCCGCGCTCCTTGTCCCAGTGCGTGCCGGGGATGGTGCTGAAGATCTCCGGCGGCGAGAGGCCGCGGTCGATGCGGATGGCGTACACGAGCACGTCGGGGTGCTCGGTGGTGATCCGCTTCAGGTACTCGGGTGTAACAATCATGTTAATACATACGAACTTGCGCGCGGTGCCCTGGACCTTGTCCTTGTAGGTCTTGATGGCCGTGGACAGCGAGCCACCCGTGGCGCCCATGGGATCCGGGAAGAGGACGAAGGCGTCGTCGATGTCGCCGCCGATCTTGGCGCCGCCGATGCCCGCGCCCACCACCTGCTCGCTCTCGCCCAGCAGCCGGCTCATGATGATGTGGTCCTGCCGCACCAGCCGCGGATCGAGGATGCCGTTGAGCAGGTCGTAGGTGACCTGCGAGGGCAGCGTGCCGGCGCGGGCGATGTTCACCACCACGGCGCGCGTGTTCTTGGCGATGAGCTGGCCGTGGAAGATGCCCTGCGGCGTGTGGTCCACCATGCGCGTGGGCACGGACACCTCGACGCGCGGGAAGGCGTGGCTCACCACCAGCCGCGCGAGCTCGCCGTACAGCGCGCCCACCAGCCGGTTGATCTCCGGCTGGATGGTCTCCTTCGCGCAGAGCGACGCGAGCTGGGTGAGCATGAACGGATCGGCCACGATGTGGACGTTCGGTCCGTACTTGTGCTCGAGCTCGGTGAGGCGGAACGGCACCTGGTCGTAGACGTGATCGCGCATGGGTGTGCGCCAGTTAGCACGGACGCGTGTGGGTGATCCACGGCTCCCCAATCGCGGGCCGTGGGTCGTGGGCCGTGGGTCGTTCGGCTACAGCAGATCGAGGGTCTGCGGCGGCGCGCCTTCCACCGGCTCCGCCACGTGGCACTTGCGGCAGCGCGCCTCGTAGTCGCCGGCGGCGCCCACCACCACGCGCGCGGTGTCGCTCACGATGCGCTGCGAGCGGTTCGCCGGGTTCCCGCACACCATGCAGATGGCGAGCTCCTTGGTGATGTACTCGGAGATCGCGAGCAGCTGCGGCATGGGCTCGAACGGCTTGCCACGGAAGTCCTGGTCGAGGCCGGCGCAGAGCACGCGCAGGCCCTTCTTCGCCAGCGCCTCCACCACCGGAATCAGCTCCATGCCGAAGAACTGCACCTCGTCGATGCCTACGACCTCCGTCGCGGGATCGAGGTTCTGCAGGATCTCCTCGGCGCGCTCGATGGGCCGCGAGTCAATCGTCTGCGACGAGTGCGAGACGACCTTCACCTCGTCGTAGCGCTTGTCGATCTTGGGCTTGAAGACCTGCACGTTCTTCTTGGCGATCTGCGCGCGCTTGAGCCGGCGAATGAGCTCCTCGGTCTTGCCCGAGAACATCGAGCCGCAGATGACCTCGATCCAGCCGGTGTCGCGCGGGAAGGCGTGCATGCGGTTCGCACTATCCGGATTTCGACCGAACAGATCAACTCAGTGCGCCCGAAAGACCACCGGATCGTTGAGCGCCTTCTGGTACGCGGCCTCGTCGAGGTCGCCGCGCTCGCGCAGCTTGTCGATGAGGTGCGCCATGTGCTCGTCCCAGTTCTTCGAGGTGGCGCCCTTGCGGAAGTACACGCCGAACTTGATGGGGTTGGGGATGATCGTGGCCAGGAACACGGCCTGCTTGGGCGTGAGGCGCCGCGCGTCCACGCCGAAGTAGTAGTGCGCGGCCTGGTTGATTCCGTAGATGCCCGGGCCCCACTCGATGATGTTGAGATATATCTCGAGGATCCGCTGCTTGGGGAGCGCCGCTTCGAGCTCCAGCGTGAGGAGCGCCTCGCGGAGCTTCCGGGAGAGCGTCCGCTCGCGGCTCAGGTAGAGGTTCTTCACGAGCTGCTGGGTGAGCGTGGAGCCGCCGCGCAGGCGCTGGCCTTCGGCGGCGGTGGCGATGCTGTCGCGGATCTCTTCGAAATCGAAGCCGTTGTGGCTGAAGAAGTTGCCGTCCTCGCTGGTGATCACGGCCGCGGGCACAATCGCCGGCAGCTCGTTCAACGGCACGAAGTCGGGGCTCTTCTCGCTCACCAGCACGCTGTGCTCCACGCCATTCACATCGCGCGGCTTGTAGGTGAACGCGTCGCGGAGGGCGAAGTCTTCGGCGCGCGCCTTCTCTTTCAAGTCCTTGGTGTCGAGGCGCACGCCCACGCTCCACTCGTCTGGATGGCGCACCGGCCCCGACGCGCGAAGCTCCGCGCGCAGCGTGCCGTCCACGTGCGGCGGCGCCATCAGCAAGCGACCTGAGCCATTGGCGTCGGCGTCGCGCGACTCGCCCTGCGGCGGCGCGAGCTGCGGCGGCAATGCAGCCGCGAGCGTCTGGAGCTGCACCGGGCCCACGCGCGCGTCGACATCGAACGCGAGCTCCGGCCGCAGCTCCACGCTGGCCTCGAAGGGAATCTCCACACGCGGCGCGCCGAGGACGAGCTTGGCGTCGGTGGTGGTGAGCTGCGCCTGCGCGCGATCCAGCTTCACCGTGCCCGTGAACGCGCCCATCGCCGGACCCACGGGCACAGCGGCGATGCGCGGGCTCTGGATCACGAGCTCGGCGATCTGCGCGTCGACCTGCGCGTCGACCTCGTCGGCGCCCGGCTTGGCCTCGAGCTCGAACTTTCCCGAGAGCAATCCGCCTCGCACCTCGACGGCAGATCCGCTCGGCAAGAGGTCGTGCAGCGGAAGGTCGTCGGCTTTGACATCGAGGTGGAAGCCGTCGCCGTCGAGCGCGCCCTGGATGTACGCGCTGCCCTTCCCTGCCCAGATCCAGGCCTCGACGCTGCGCGCCTTCGCGTCGCGGCCGAGCTTCACCTGCGCGTCCACCGGCCCAACTTGAAGCGGAAGCCGCTCGGGATCCGCGCGATCGATGACGACGCGCGCGCCGTTGATGATCACCGTCGGCGGCGCGGCGCCCTGCTCGTGATCGGCCGACTTGTTCTGCGACTTCGAGTGCGGACGCCGCGCGTCGTACGCCCGAAGCCGCTCGCCCTTCTCGTCCACGCGCACGGTGATGCCGGAGAGCGTCACCTTCGACGGCTCCACGTTCCCGCGCAGCAAGCTCAAGATCGACGCGCGCACGGCCACTTGATCGACGGACAGCAGCGGCGGCTCGCCCGGGCCTCCGGGCACCGCGAGCGGGCCCACGCGCGCCTCGCCGAACCAGGAGACGAACACGTCGCTGCCGAGCGCGATCGGCCCGAGCCGCTGCTCCAATTTGGCGCGGGCCTTGTCGCGCACGTACAGCTTCATGCCATCGCCGTTGAGCACCAGGTGCGCAACGAAGAGCAGCAGCAGGAATGCGCCGAAGAGCGACGAGAGGACGATGACGCGCTTCCGGCTCAAGTAGAGCCAGGTGCGCAGCGGCGTCACCCTCTCGGTGAGGTGGTTCATGCGAAGGAGCGAAGCCTACTTCTTCAAAGCCAGCTTCCCCTCCTCGACCAATTTCAGGAACTCGTGCTCGCCGAGCACGGAGATCTGCGCGCCGTCGGCGTTGTACTTCTCGGCCTTGGCGCGCTTGCCCGTGGGCTTGCCCTCCATCTCGTCGCCGCCCACCACGAGGATCGAGAGGTCCTTCGTCACGCCGCTCGGTGTGGTGCCGCCGAGCTCGGTGACCAGCTTCTGCGCCTGGCGTCGATCGAGCTGCTCCATCTTGCCGGTGAAGACCACGCTCTTGCCCGCGAGCGGACTGCCCGAGAAGTCCTCGGCGCTGGCCACCGTCGTGGTCACGAACTCCGTGAGCCGCTGAATCAGCGCGCGGTTCTGATGAAGGCCCTCCACCACGCGGGCCGCGGTCTGCTCGCCCACGCCGTGGTGCGCCCCGAGCTCTTCGGCCGAGAGCGCGAGCACCTTGTCCAGCGAGCCAAAGCGCGCGAGCACGCCCGACATGTGCTGTCCGAGCTCGTCGATGCCCAGCGCGCGCAGGAAGGTCGCGAGGGGCACCTTCCGCGAGGCCTGGATGTTCGCGACGATCTTCTTCGACGACACCTCGCCCATGCGCTCCAGACCCTGCAGCTGCTCCGGGGTGAGCGTGTAGAGGTCGGGCAGGTCCTTCAAGAGCCCGGCTTGCAGCGCGGCGCGCACGAGCTTCTCGCCCATGCCTTCAATCTCCAGCACGGCCAGGTAGTGAATGAAGCGCCCGGCGATCGCCGCGGGACACGTCGGCGGATCCTGGCAGAAGAGAAAGTCGCCCTCGAGCTTCGGCGGCCGGCCGCACGACGGACACTTCTCGGGAATGCCAGCCGGCTTCGGCCCGTGCTCGAGCACCTGTTCGAGGTTTGGGATCACGCCGCCGCGGCGCATGACGATGACCTTCGCGCCCACGCTCACGCCGAGCTTCTGCACCATGCCCGCGTTGTGGAGCGAGCAGCGGCTCACCGTCGCGCCCGAGAGCTGCACCGGCTCGATGATGCCCACCGGCGTGATCGCGCCCGTGCGCGAGACGCTCCACTCGATCTCCCGGACCGTGGTCGTCGCGTCGTCGCCCTGGAACTTGTACGCAATCGAGTAGCGCGGGTGGTGCGCGGTGTTTCCCAGGCGCGCGCGCTCGCTCACCTTGTTCGCGCGGTACACGACGCCATCGACTTCGTAGTCGCGCTGCGGGCGGATCCGGTGCTGCTCCTCGTAGGCCGTCTGCAGCTCCGCGCGCGGCCGGATCTCGTGTTCCGCCGGCGTGAAGCCCTGCTCCTTGAGCCACGCGAACTTCTCTGCCTCGGTGGCGAACTCGCGGCCGAGCACGTCGTAGGCAAAGAAGCGCACCGGGTAGAGCTGGTCTTCGGGCAGCTCCTTCATCTTGATGGCGCCCGCGGCCAGGTTGCGCGGGTTGGCGAAGATGGCGGCGTAGTCCTTGAAGTCGGACAGCCGCATGTACACCTCGCCGCGCACCTCCGATGCGCGCGCGCCGTCGTGCAGCCGCTTGGGCACGTCCTGCAAGCGGACGACGTTCGCGGTGATGTCTTCACCCGCCTTGCCGTCGCCGCGCGTGGCCGCGACGGTGAGCTTGCCGCTCGCGTCGTAGGAGATGGAGCAGGCGGCGCCGTCGATCTTGGGCATCACCAGGAAGTCGCCCTGCACGTTCGACGCCCAGTTCTCGAGCTCCGCCGGCTCGTAGCACTTGTCCAGGGAGAGCATGGGCTCCTTGTGGACCACCTTCTTGCCCAGCGTGCCCTCGCTGATCTCGTCGAGGGCGCTGCTCCCGGGCCGGAGCTTGCGCAGCCGCCGCGTGAGCCGGTCGAACTCGTAGTCGGAGATCTCCGGCTTGTTCAGCCGGAAGTAGCGATCGTTGTGGTACCGCACGCGCTCTTCGAGCTCGTCGGCGGAGAGGCTGTCGATCTGGGCGTCGTCCATGCGGCGCCGGAGTGTAGTGCGCACAGACCCGCAAATCAGCCCGCTTCCTGCCCTGGGCGGGGCCTACATGGCCCTTTCTGGGCGCCCGAAAGGAACCGACGAAACGTTGCTGCATGCCCCCAGGCGGGCTGCTGCGCGCCGACCGTGAACGGCGGGACGCTGTGTCGGTCTACGATCACCGCCCGTCCGCTCTGCTCGCGCGTTGCCCACGCGCCCACGAGGTTTCGAATGCCCAGCCGTGCCCTGAGGCTTCTCGGTCCAGCGCTGCTCCTGGCGCTGCTCGCCGGCTGCGGCGGCAAGAAGTCCAGCACCACCTCCACGTCCGGCACCACGAGCGCGGCGGCCTCGGGGAGCACCGGCGGCACGGCGGCCAGCACGGGCGGCACAGCCGGGTCGACGGGAGGCACCACGGCCAGCACCAGCGCCACCACGGGTTCCACCAACGCGTCCACGGGCGGATCTTCCGGCGGCACCACCGGCGGGAGCTGTACCAGCTCCAGCCAGTGCCCCAGCGGCGACGCCTGCCAGAACGGCCACTGCGTCGCGGCCTGCACCGGCGGCGCATCGAGCTGCCCCTCGGGCTGCGCCGACCTCACCAGCGATCCCGAGAACTGCGGCGGCTGCGGCCACGCCTGCCCCTCGAGCCAGGTGTGCAGCCACGGCAGCTGCAAGGCGAGCTGCCCCACCGGCCAGCAGACCTGCTCCGGCTCCTGCGTGGACACCACCAGCGACGGCAAGAACTGCGGCAGCTGCGGCCACGCCTGCGCGTCGGGCCAGGTGTGCAGCAACGGCACGTGCAGTGCGGCCTGCCCCTCGGGTGAGAACCGCTGCGGCTCCGCCTGCGTCAACGAGGCGAGCGATCCCTCGCACTGCGGCAGCTGCACCACCGCCTGCCCCTCGGGCGACGTCTGCAGCCAGGGCCTGTGCCAGAGCGCCTGCACCACCGGCGAGACCGAGTGCTCCGGCTCCTGCGTGAACACCAGCTCCGACGCCAAGAACTGCGGCAGCTGCGGCCATGCCTGCGCCAGCGGCAAGAGCTGCACCAACGGCACCTGCGCCTCGGGCTGCCCCACCGGCGAGACCAGCTGCAACGGCGCCTGCGCGAACACCAAGACCGACGCCAACAACTGCGGCGCCTGCGGCCACGCCTGCGCCACCGGCCAGAGCTGCAGCAACGGCGCGTGCACCTCGAGCTGCGCCTCACCCAAGACCCAGTGCGGCTCGGCGTGCGTCGACACCAACACCAACCACTCCAACTGCGGCGCCTGCGGCAACGCCTGCGCCGCGAACCAGACCTGCACCAACGGCGCCTGCACCGCGGGCACCACCTGCTCCTCGGGCAAGACCAACTGCTCCGGCGCCTGC
Organism: Deltaproteobacteria bacterium; assembly: GCA_018266075.1. Lineage (GTDB taxonomy): Bacteria > Myxococcota > Myxococcia > Myxococcales > SZAS-1 > SZAS-1. Next base: position 61,364 of record JAFEBB010000024.1, read on the forward strand.
GTGAACCTCCAGACCGACGCCACCCACTGCGGCAACTGCGCCACCGACTGCGCGGGCGGCACCTGCTCCAACGGCGTCTGCTCGGTGCCCGATGGCGGCAGCAACTGCAACGCGCCCAACGCGCTCTGCGCCGGCAAGTGCGTGAACACCCAGACCAACCACGCCGACTGCGGCAGCTGCGGCACCGTCTGCGCGTCGAACCAGACCTGCCAGGCGGGCTCGTGCACCGCGGGCACCACCTGTCCCACCGGCCAGTCCAACTGCGCCGGCGGCTGCACCGACAAGAAGACCGACCCCGCCAACTGCGGCACCTGCGGCACGGTGTGCGCGAGCGGCGTGTGCACCAACGGCGTCTGCCAGGCGGGCGGCACGGGCTGCGGTACGGGTCAAGTCAGCTGCAGCGGCTCCTGCACCGACACCACCAAGGACCCGGCGAACTGCGGCGCCTGCGGCCACTCCTGCGCGCCCAACAACTGCAGCAACGGCGTCTGCACCCAGGGCTGCCCGGTCGGTGAGCAGAGCTGCGGCGGCTCCTGCGTGAACCTCCAGAGCAACGGCTCGAACTGCGGCGCGTGCGGCAAGATCTGCAACGGCGGCCAGACCTGCCAGAGCGGCGTCTGCACCAGCGCCACCTGCGCCACCGGCACCGTGAGCTGCAACGGCGGCTGCGTGAACACCAAGACCGACGCCCAGAACTGCGGCGCCTGCAACCACCCCTGCGCGTCCGGTCAGACCTGCACCAACGGGGTGTGCAAGACCACCTGCACCAGCGGCGAGACGCTCTGCGGCACCACCTGCGTCAACGAGCAGGGTGACCACCAGAACTGCGGCAGCTGCGGCCACGCCTGCGCCACCAACCAGGTCTGCAACGGCGGCGTCTGCCAGATCAGCTGCACCGGCGGCCAGACCGCCTGCGGCAACAGCTGCGTGAACCTCCAGACCAGCAAGAGCAACTGCGGCGCCTGCGGCACCGCCTGCACCAGCACCGAGGTCTGCAACGCCGGCACGTGCACCGCGAGCACCACCACGCCCGACGGCGGCTCTTCCGGCTGCGGCACGCTCAAGAGCTGCTCCGGCTCCTGCGTGAACACCCAGACCGACGACCAGAACTGCGGCACCTGCGGCCACGCCTGCACCAGCCCGCAGACCTGCACCAACGGCACCTGCAAGGTGCCCTGCGCCAGCCCGAACACGCTCTGCGGCACCTCGACCTGCACCAACACCCAGACCGACGCCAAGAACTGCGGCTCCTGCAACCACGCCTGCCCCACCGGCCAGACCTGCCAGGCCGGCACCTGCAAGGCCGCCGCGGGCGGCTGCTCGGGAAGTCAGACGCTCTGCTCCGGCACCTGCGTGGACATGCAGACCGACATCAACCACTGCGGCAGCTGCACCAAGAAGTGCGCCTCGGGCCAGACCTGCCAGGCCGGCGCGTGCAAGACCCAGTGCGCCGCGCCCAACACCCAGTGCGGCAACAGCTGCGTGAACACCCAGTCGGACAAGAACAACTGCGGCGCGTGCAGCAACGCCTGCAGCTCCGGCGAGGTCTGCAAGAACGGCAGCTGCACCTCGACCACGCCGAGCGACGGCGGCTCGGGCTCGGCCGACGCCGGCGGCGACGCGTGCGCCCCCGACACCGACTGCAGCGGCGACTGCGTCGATCTCCAGAGCGACATCGCCAACTGCGGCGCCTGCGGCACCGCCTGCGACACCGGCGAGATCTGCGACGCCGGCAGCTGCGCCGCCGACACCGGCAACTGCACCACGGATCCCTTCACCACCGACTGCAGCGGCGACTGCGTGGACACCACCAGCGACGACAACAACTGCGGCGACTGCGGCACCACCTGCGACACCGACCAGACCTGCACCGACTCCGCGTGCGCCTGCACCGACTCCACCGAGACCCTCTGCACCGACGACTCCACCGGCACCTCCACCTGCACCAACACCGACACCGATCCCCTGAACTGCGGCAGCTGCGGCACCGCCTGCGGCAGCGGCGCCACCTGCGAGAGCGGCGCCTGCGCCTGCGCCGACGGCTCGGCGAGCTGCTCCGACGGCTCCTGCCCCGACACCACCAGCGACCCGGCGAACTGCGGCGGCTGCGGCGTCGACGACCCGAGCTTCATCTGCGGCACCGGCCTCACCTGCACCGACGCCACCTGTACGTGCTCGGACGGCTCGCCCGCCTGCGACGACGGCGCCGGCAACCTCACCTGCCCCGACCTGACCAGCGACCAGCAGAACTGCGGCGCTTGCGGCAACGACTGCGGCACCGACGCCTGCATCGACGGCAGCTGCCAGACCTGCGACGCCCCCAGCCAGATGTGCGACGACGGCACGGGCAACATGGTCTGCACCGACACCTCCACCGACGACGCCAACTGCGGCGGCTGCGGCATCGCCTGCCCCGGTTCGCAGACCTGCACCGACTCCACCTGCTCCTGCCCCGACGGCACCCAGGACTGCCAAGGCGACGGGAGCTGCATCGACCTCAACAGCGACGACACCAACTGCGGCAGCTGCGGCAACGACTGCACCGCGAACGGCCAGGTCTGCGACGGCAGCGGCAACTGCACCGACAACTGCGCCGCCGGGGAGATCTCCTGCAACGGCACCTGCGTGTCGTCGACGGACGACGCCACCTGCGGCAGCTGCGACAACGACTGCACGGCCCAGGGCCTCACCTGCACCGACGGCACGAACTGCGGCTGCGCCGATCCCAACGCCACCGCCTGCCCCGACGGCTGCGACGACCTGTCGAGCGACCCGAACAACTGCGGCGGCTGCGGCACGGCCTGCGACACCGCGAACGGCGAGGTCTGCTCGGGCGGCGTGTGCCAGGGAAGCTGCGACCCGGGCCTCACCCAGTGCACCGACGGCAGCGGCAACACCATCTGCGTGGACACCGACACCGACGACAACAACTGCGGCAGCTGCGGCACGGTCTGCGACACCAGCACCCAGTCCTGCCAGGGCGGCACCTGCACCGACAACGCGCTCAACTGCGACCCGGGCACCGCCGACTGTGGCCAGGGCTTCTGCCAGGACGTGCTCAGCGACAGCGCCAACTGCGGCTCCTGCGGCAACGACTGCACCGCCGCGGGCCAGGTCTGCGACGGCAGCGGCAACTGCGTGGACCAGCAGGCGTGCGCCGGCCAGATCGACTGCGGCAACGGCTGCTGCGCCACCTCCGACTGCAACAGCGAGTGCGGCACCGGCGGCGGCAACTGCCCGGGCCAGCTGGACTGCTTCGGCGACGGCTCATGCTGCGCGGCCAGCGACTGCACCGCGGAGTGCGGCGCGGTGCGCGGCTCACCTCCCACGACGCGCGTGCGTCGCGCGGCCAAGCCCGGCTCCGATCCGCGCACCCTGCTCCTCCAGGACCGCGCGCACCCCGTGGGCAGCGGCGGCTCGGTGCCGGAGCTCTCCGCCACGCACCGACGCAGCGTGGTCACCCTGCGCGGCCACGGGCTGCCCGCGCACGCAGCGGGCGTGGTGCACCTCGTCGACGCCGCGGGCCGCGAGATCGGCACCGCGCCCATGCTCTCCCTGCCGCGCACCAGCAAGCTCGGCGAGCTCAACTTCCGGCTCCCCAAGCAGGCCGGCCCGGGCACCTACCGGGTGTTCGTGACCACGCGGCGGAGCACGCTCAAGGCCGTGCTGAACCTGCGCGTCCTGGGCGCGAGCCCGCGCGTGTCGGGCCGCCGGTAGTCGCGATTCGCGCGGCGGTGGGCGTCTGATATTGCGGGGCCGATGAGCGCCGAAGCCCCGAGCCAGACGCCCGCGCCCCGCTTCTTCGAGGCGCTGGAGCGCTACTTCGTCGACGCGCGCGGCTTCTCCAAGGGCACCGTGCCCGAGGCCGAGGAGCTCGTCTCCGCCTGCGACGCGGTCTACACCCTGCGCGACGGCGTGAGCTTCATCGTGGCCTGCGTGGTGGACGCCGAGAAGGATTCGGCGAACGTCTTCAAGCTCGACCGCGCGGCGCTCCTGCGCATCGGCGAGGCGTGTCGCGGGCACGTCACCAAGCTGCCCGCGACGTTCCAGATCTGGGAGATCCGCCCGAGCCTCACCAAATCCGACAAGGCGCGGCTCAAGCCGCTCCAGGGCAAGGGCAAGGTGCGCGTGAGCGCTTGGGCGGTGGACCTCGCGGCGAAGAAGCTCTGGTCGAACGCGCCGAGCCACGAGTCGGCCAGCCACAGCGTGAACCAGCTGCTGCGCGAGCCGACGCCGGTCGTCTTCGAAGCGCCCGCGGCCGTGCCCGAGGCGGAGACCACGCCCTGGGCCACCTACGGAATCCTGGGCGTGCTGGTGGCCGCGTTCGTGGCCCAGCAGCTCACGCGCGTCGGGCCGATGCAGGGGCCGCTGGGGCTCGACGTCGACGCGCTCGCGGCGCAGGGCGGCCTCTTCCGCGCCGCGATCGCCCAGGGCGAGTGGTACCGGCTGCTGACCTCGGCGCTGCTCCACGGCGACGCCGTCCACCTCCTCTGCAACGCCGCCGCGCTCTACATGGCGGGCCTGGTGGTCGAGCACCTGCTGGGCCGGGCGTGGATGGTGGCGCTCTTCTTCGTGGGCGGGCTGGCGGGCAGCGGCATGTCGCTCGCCATGAACGCGAACGGGATCTCCGTGGGCGCGTCGGGCGCGATCATGGGCCTGCTCGCGGCGGCGTTCGCGGTGAGCTTCCGCTTGCCCGAGCCCAACCGCAGCGGCGTGCAGGCGCAGCTCATGCGCATCCTGGTGCCTTCGCTCCTGCCGATCGCCACCACGGGATACGAGCGCGGGCACGTGGACCTGGGCGCCCACCTCGGCGGCGCGCTCCTCGGCGGTGTGCTGGGCGCGGTGCTCATGAAGCGCTGGCCGCGGAGCGAGGTCGTCGCGCCGTGGCAGAAGCCGGCGATGGGCGTGGCCGCGATCGGCGTGCTGGCGTTCGTCGTCGCGGCCGTGCAGGTGCCGCGTCACTTCGACACCTACGCGTTGACCACGGTGCTCGCGCCGCAGGAGGAGCTGCCGGAGAAGCTGGCCGAGACCACGCCCGACAAGCTCGACGCGCTGGTGAAGAAGTACCCGCGCGATCCGCGCACGCACTTCTTCCGCGCGCTGCTCGCGCTGTCCAACGAGGACGGCAAGCTGGCGGAGAGCGAGTGCCGCGCCGGGCTGGCCGAGGACGCGGTGCTGCGCACGCAGTTCTCGCCGATGCTCAAGGAGCGCATCACCGGCCTATTGGCTCACGTGCTCGCCGTCACCGAGCGCGAGGACGAGGCCAAGAAGCTCGCGGCGCCGCTCTGCGCCGGCCTCGGGGTGTCCGCGGAGGATCACGCGCAGCACCAGCGCGTGGTCGACGGCCTCCGCGACGATCGCCTCTGCGACTGACGCCCACCGCACACCGGCCCGGCACGCGGCTTGAAGCGCTCTTCCCGGGGCGCGACGGGCGCGGCGCCGGCAGGGTGGGCGATGGCGGTGGGCGCGGCACGCATTGCGGGGCCTTGGGCCGAGCGCGCGGCGGCGGGCGTGATGGTGCTCAACCTCTTCGACGCCCTCTTCACCCTGTCATTTCTCCAGGCTGGCCTCTGCACCGAGGCCAATCCTTTCATGCGCGGGCTCTACCTCTGTTCACCCTTGCTCTTCATGGCCGTGAAGCTGCTCTCGGTGAACGTGGGGCTGGCGGTGCTGGTGCGGCTCAAGGCGCGGCCGCTGGCGCGGGCGGCGCTGGCCTTCTGCGTGGTGGCGTACGTGGCGCTCGCGGCCTACGAGCTCACCGAGCTGGTGCAGCAACTTCACCGACTCCGGAGCTAGACCGCGGCGACGGCGGGCAGCACGACCTTGAAGCTCGCGCCCCCGTGGCTCGACGCGCCCACCTCGATGCGACCGCCGTGTTCGCTCACGATGCGCTGCACGATGGCCAGGCCCAGCCCGCTGCCGCCGGACTTGGTGGTGAAGTACGGCTCGAAGACCTTGTTGCGGTCCGCCTCGGCGATGCCTGGACCGCCATCGGCGACCTCGAGCGCCACCTCGCCGCTGGGCAACAAGCCGGTGCGCACCGTGCACCGCCCGCCTTCGGGCATGGCCTGCTCGGCGTTCTGCAGCAGGTTCACCAGCACCTGGGTGAGCTGATCGCGATCCGCGCGCACCGCGGGAATGGCGCCAGCCTCGCGGTCGAGCTGCATCTTCGAGCCTGCGTAGAGCGCGAGGACCTGTGTAACTAAATCGTTAATATCAATCTTGTCCAGGTTTGGCCGGGGCAGGCGGGCGAAGCGCGAGAACTCGTCGATGATGCGCTTGAGCCGGTCGACCTCTTCCACGATGGCCTTGCTGCTCTCGTCGAAGATCTCCGGGAAGTCGGGCCGCTTCTTGGCGAAGGCCTGCTGCAGCGTCTCCACCGACATGCGGATGGGCGTGAGCGGGTTCTTCACCTCGTGCGCCAACCGCCGCGCGACCTCTTGCCAAGCAGCGATGCGCTCGGCCAGCGCGGCGCGCTCGGTGGCGTTCTGGAGATCGCCGGCCATGGCGTTGAACGTTCGCACCAGATCGCCGACCTCGCCCGATGCCTGCACCTCGACGCGGTGGCCGAGCTCGCCACGCGCGAGCGCCTGCGCACCGAGCGCGAGCGCGTCCACGGGCCGCGTGACGCGAAGCGCGAGCACCGTACCCAGCAGCGCCGCGATGGCGAGCGCGAGCAGCGCCAGCGTGGCCACCGATCCGAAGAGCTGTTGCTCGGCGGCGTAGAGCCCTTCGGCGGAGAGCCGCAGCCGCACGTTTCCCGACGGCCCGCCGCTCCCGGCAGGCAGCGGCAAGCTCCGCTCGCGCACGCGCGTGCCCGAGAGCGGCGGCGACGAGGCCGCGGGCTGCACACCGTCGCCCGCGATCGCGACCTCAGCGCCGGTGAGCTCCGAGAGGTGCTGCGCGAATGCCCCATCGAGCCGCTTGCCGGCGAGCACGAAGAGCCGCGTGCCCCCAGCCTCCACGCTCCCGCCCGAGACGGCCGCGAGCACCGTGGCGATGCCGTCGTCGGTCTTCACCTCCAAACGCGCGAGGTGCGTTCCCGTCGCTTGCGCGAGCGCGAGCCCCTGCTCGTCGCGATCGCCCACGCGCCCTGGCAGATGGCCGCTCGAGAGCACGCGACCGTTCTTGTCGAGCACCTCGAGCACGTTGATGCCGCGGCTCTGCATCAGGCTCTCGGCGAGCCGCGCGGCCTGCGCCGGGTCCGCCTCGCCGTCGTGCTCCGCCTGGGCGAGCGACTCGAGCGGCTCGCTCCGGGCGAGATCCTGCGCGGCGCGCTCGCTCTCGCGTTGGGCGTCTTGGAGCGCGAGCTCGGCCGCGCGCGTGGCGCCATCGAGCCGGGCCGCGAGGGCACCTTCCACCGCGCTGGAGAGCGCGCGCCGCGCAGGGAACGTGAGCGCGATCAGCGGGAATGCCGCCACAATCGAGAAGCCGATCGCCAGCCGCGTGCGCAGCCGCATTCAGCGGTCCTTCTGCGCGGTGGCGCGCGGCGCGTCGAGGTCGTCGAGCCAGAGCGCGCCGAGATCGGGAACGCCCGCGGCATCGAACGCGAGCCCGCGCACGTGCGGCCGCCCGGCCGCGGCAAGGCCCTGCGCGTACAGCGGCGTGACGCTGATCGTCCCTGCGAGCTCGCGCGCGCGGGCGCTGGCCTTCTCGCGTCGAGCCGCCGCTTCCGGCAAGGCGCCGAGCACGGCCAGCTCCTGCTGCACCTGCGCCGGCGGCTCCGCGAGCAGCAGCACCTGCGCGAGGTTCAGCCCCGCTTCGGGCAGCGCAGGCAGGGTCACCAGCGCCGCGTCGTAATCGCCGACGCCCAGGCGCCGCACGTATTCCGCGCGCGCGACGGGGACGACCTTCAAATCTGCGCCGAGGTCGTGCAGCTTCACCTGCAGCCGCTCAGCCACCGCGCGCGATTCGTCGCCCGCGTCCACGAGCAGCGTGCCCGAGAGGTGCTGCGCGAGCGGAGGCATCGCGTTCACCGGCGTGGCTGCGACCGGGTGCGGCTCGACGGATGGCGCCAGCAATCCGTACAGCGGCTGCGCCGGACCGCGCACGAAGATGCGCACCAGCTCCGCGCGATCCACACCCGAGGCGACGAGCGACGCGAGCTTCGCCAGCTGCGGCTTCGCGGGATTGGTGGCGAAGTACGTGGCCACCGCGAGCGGACCTTCCACGACGTGCGCCGTGTCCGGCACGGGCAAGAGCGCCAGATCCGCATCGCCCGAGGCGAGCGCGCGCGCGGCCGTCTTCGCGCTGCCGCTGCGGAGGTTGAGCTTGTCCGCGTAGGGCCGGCCCGCGGGGCAATCGACGTTCGCGTCGAGCCGCGTGCCTGCTGCAGCCAGCTTTCCTTCGAGCGCGAACGGCCCCGTCTGCGCGCCCATGCTCGGCGCGCGCTTGCCCGGCGGCAGCGGACACGCGCCCACGTGCGCCAGCGCCAGCGGCCAATCGGGATAGGCGAAGCCGAACGACGCCGCGAGCTCCACGTCACTGCGCGCGGACACGGTTCCGGAGAGCGGCAGCATGAGCGCGCGGTAGGGATTGCCTGGCGACGCGAGCCGATCGAGGGCAGCGGCCACGTCCTTCGCGCGCAGCGGCGTGGCACCGCTCGACTGCAATCCCGCGCGCAGCTTCAACGACAGCAGCCGCGTGTGCGTGTCGCCCGGCAGCTGCGCGAGCCCAGGCTGCAACGTGCCGTCGGAGCCGAGTCGAAAGAGCGGCTCGCAGAGCACGCGCGTGAGCGCCAGCTCGATCGGCGAGCGTGCGTCGGCGGGATCGAGCCGATCCGCGTCGATGGCGCTGGCCGGCGCGAGCACCTTCAGCCCGCCGCCGTAGCGCGGCGGGGTCGCGGCGAGCACCAGCGCGAGCAACGCGGCGTTCATGGCTTGAGCCCCACGCGCAGGATCGACGTCGTGCCATCGGGCTGGAGCGCGGCGAGCAGCGCTTCGTCCTTTCCGTCGCCGTCGAGATCACCCGAGGCCGCGGCGACGATGGCGCCTTGCACATCGGCCTGGAGAATCGGCGCCGCACCGCCGGGCTCGATCACACGCACGGTGTCGGTGGCGCTGAGCGGCTGCGGCCCGGAGAGGACGAGCTCCGGTGTCCCGTTTCCATCGAGATCCGCGAGCGCCGCGACGCCGGCTGGCGTGGGCGCCCCCGCCGGCGCGAAGTCCGGACCGAGCGGCTGCACCTGACCCTCGGCAAAGATCGCCAGGAACGCCGGCGTGCCCGCGCGCGGGTTGGCCGCGACGGTGACCACCGGGTGATCGAGCGCGTGCGCGGCCGTTCCGAGTCGGAGCTCAGGCCCGAAGAGGTTCGTTCCTGCGGCGTGGCTCGCGGTCACCATCCCCGACGGCCCGGACGCGAGCGGCGTCGCGTCCAGCAAGCCCACAGGATGAAGCCCCGCGCGATCCACGAAGAGCGCCTCGCCGCGCGCCTGATTCGCCGACGCGTACAGCAAGCGATGGCCCTTCTCGCCATCCGGGCTCACCAGTCCACCACACGGCTCGCGCACCGGATGCGACGCCTCGGGCAGCGCGGTGAGATCACGCCGCGCGAGCACCTCGCCATCGGCGCGCAGCACGAGGAGCTCGGTCGGCGTGAGCGCGGCGAGCTCGGGACGACCGTCGCCATCGGCGTCGACGAGCGCGAGCGCCACCACGCGCGCCGGAATTCGCGCGATGGGATCCACGCCGAGCTTGGGCGGCGCCGGCGGCGGCGGGGTGATCGAGGGAATCACCACTCGCGCGAGCGTGAGCGCCGTCGCGTCCGCGGGCACGCGCGCCGCGAGCTGCGCCGACGCGAGCTGGCGCACCTCGGTTCGCCCATCCCAGAAGTTCACCCAGGTGCCGATGCGATCGCCGGCGAGCGTGAGGTCCGTGCCCTCGAGGCCCACGCGCACGCGCACCAACACCTCGAGCCCATCGGTTCGCGCCCGCTGCTCGGCGGCCGCGCCATCCGCCGCATCGACGACCACCGCGGCCTTCACGCCCTTCTGCTTCGCGGCGTCCACGAGCACCGACGCTGAGGCTTGCTGCAGCTCCGGCGTCGGCGCTTGCACGAACACGCCCACCATCTTTCCGGGCGGCACGTCATCGAGCGCCTGCGACGACGCGAGCGCCGCGGCGCGCGCGAGCGCATTGGGCGCCGGCGGCTCGGCGGCAGCCAGCGCGAGCGCGAGGAGCAGCGGGGTCATTTCTTGGTTCCGGGATCCACCATCATGATGTCCTGCGGGTCGGCCTGACCCGCGGGCGCGGCGGCGTCCTTGGGCTGCGTGCCGTCGACGAAGTATTCCATGCGGCCCGAGAACTCGTCGGCGGCGAGCTTTCCGCTCCGCGGATCGATGCGCACGCTGATGATTCCTGCAGGCGGCGCGAAATCCAGCGAGGGCCGGTCCTTGAGCGCCTGCTGCATGAACGACATCCACATGGGCAACGCGGCGTGCGCGCCGGTCTCCTCGTGGCCCATGCGGTCGTGGTTATCGAAGCCGGTCCACGCGGCCGCGACGAGATCCGGCGAGTAGCCCACGAACCACGCGTCGCGCTGATCTTGCGCGGTGCCGGTCTTGCCCGCGAGCGGCCGGTTCAAGCTCATGGCGCGGCGGCCGGTGCCTTGATCGTCGCTGATCACACTCTCCATCACGGCCGTGGTGAGGAACGCGACGGCGGGCGGAATGGTCTCCTGCGGCTGCGCGATGTGGCTCTCGAGCACCTGGCCCGAGTGATCGGTCACCTTGAGCAGCATGATCGGATCCGCGCGCTTTCCGCCAGCCGCGAACGTGGCGTACGCGTTGGCGTGCTCGAGCGGCGTCACCTCGGCAGTGCCGAGTGCGATGGTGAAGTTCTGCGGAATCGGCGAGGTGATGCCCGCGCGGCGCGCCATGTCGATGACCGGATCCGGCCCGAGATCTTCGATGAGCCGCACGGCCACGGTGTTCTTCGATTCGGCGAGCGCCTGGCGCAGCGTCATCGGCCCGTCGAAGCTGTCCTTCTCGAAGTTGACGGGCTTCCACTCCTTGCCCGTCCACGGATCGCGAATCAGCTCCGGCGCGTCCACCACGATCGTCGCTGGCGAATACTTGGGCGTCGAGAACGCGGCGGCCCAGACGTACGGCTTGAAGCTACTGCCCGGCTGCCGATGCGCCTGCGTGGCGCGGTTGAACTTGCTCTTGTTGAAGTCGCTGCCGCCCACGAGCGCGAGCACGCTGCGCGTGGCGGGATCGATGGCCACGAACGCGCCCTGCACTTCCGGATCCTGATCCAGCTTCGCGGGGATCACGGCCTTCGCGTCCTTCGGGAGCTCGCCCACCTGCACCAGCACCACGTCACCGGGCGCGAGCACCTTGTCGATGCTGGCGGGCTTGGGCGTGTGCGATGCGGGGTTGTACGGCCGCGCCCACTTGAGGTCGTCGAAGCGCAGCTGCGCCACGGGCCCGCCGAGATCCACGAGCGCCGTGCCCGCCTTCGCGTCGACGTCCGTCACCACACCGCCGAGGCGCACGCCGGCCTCGAGCACGCGCACGCGCGACCAGCTCGCGACGGCCTTGAGCCCACGCGCGGCAATGTCCGGCGAGAGCCGCGAGAGATCCCACGCCACGCGCGCGCCCGGCTCGCGCGGGATGCCCTTCTGCAGCCGGTCGTTGAGGAGCGCGCGCAGATCCGAGACCACGGGCAGCGTCGATGACGGCGCCGCGCGCGCCTTCGACGGCGTCGCCACAGACTTCGACTCCTCCGGGCGCGTGTCGTTGTCTTCGTCCTCGGGCGAGTCGGCTTCTTCGTCGGTCGCCGGCGGCTTCGGCGCGGGTCCGGCCTTGTCGGTGGGCGCCTCGCCGAGGTGCGCGAGCGGCCCGCGATAGCCCTGGCGCTTGTCGAGCTCGCGCAGGCCCGTGTCCACGGCGGCGTCGGCGTAGCGCTGCAGCTTCGGGTCCATGGCGATCTGGATCGAGAGCCCGCCCTCGTAGAGCTTGTCCGCGCCGTAGGTCTGCTCGAGCTGCTTGCGCACCTCCTCGAGGTAATACGGCCCGGGCAACGGCGGCTGGCGCGGCGCGAGGACGATGGGCCGCTTGATCTCCGCGTCGGCGACGGCCTGCGTGATGTAGCCGTTCTTGGCCATCTGCTGCAGCACGTAGGTCTGCCGGCCCTTCGCAGCCTTCGGATCGGTGATCGGGTTGAGCCGGTTGGGCGACTGCGGAATGCCCGCGAGCAGCGCCGCTTCGCCGAGCGTGAGCTTCCGCGCGGTGTGGCCGAAGTAGTACTGCGAGGCCTCTTCGATGCCGTAGCGCTCGTGGCCGTAATAGATCTGGTTCAGGTACAGCGCGAGGATCTCCTCCTTCGAGAGGTTCTGCTCCAGGCGCCGCGCGAGGATGGCCTCCTTGATCTTGCGGCTCCAACGCCGCTCGGGCGTGAGCAAGAAGGTCTTCACCACCTGCTGGGTGATGGTGGACGCGCCGCTCTTGATGCCCACGTGGAGCGCGTCCTTCACGAGAGCTATCGCGATATGTCGATAATCCAGGCCGCCGTGCTTGTAGAAGTCGGCGTCCTCGGCGGAGATCACCGCCTTCTTCATCAGCTCGGGGATCTCTTCTTTCGCGAGCACCGTGCGGCGCTCATGGAAGAACTCGCCGCAATTCGAACCGTCCTGGCAGTAGACGCGGCTCACCTGCTTGGGCCGGTAGTCGGTGAGCGCGTCGAACTTGGGGAGGTCGCGGTCGTAGTAGACGAACGAGCCGACCACCATTCCGCCCGCGGCGACCACGCCCAGCACGCCGAGCAGCACCAGCCGCTTGAACACCTGCCAGCCGCGCGAGGGCTTCTTCGGCGTCTCGGCTTCGGGCGTGGCAGCTGGCGCGGGCGGCGGCACGAGCGCGGACTTCGGTGGCGGGGCGTTGGGCTCGAGGTCGGGCATGGCGCGGGTCCCAGGAGAGATGCGGTGCGCGGTCAAGTCAACCTCCGAGAAACGCGCGCGGCGGGCGAGGGCCGGAAACCCGTCCGGACCTCAACCCGCCGCCGCGCTGCTTGCTTCCGCTCGGTCACTTCACCGCGGCCGGCGGGATGGCGGGGTTCATCACCGGCGTCGTGGGGTCGATGGCGGGGATCGCGGGCGAGACGGGCATGCCGCCGTCGGTGTGGGCGTCGAGGAGCTCGTCGTCGGGGCTCACCACCTCCACGTCGCTCGACGTCTCCGCGGCGGCCACGTTCGCGAGCCGGCCCAGGTTCACGTGCGCGGCCACATAGCCGGGCTTGATCATCGTGGCCTTGGTGAAGGCCGCCTTGGCCGCCTCCACCTTGCCGAGCTTCTCTTCGGCGAGGCCAAGGTTGTTCTGGATCATCGCCACGTCCGGCGCGAGCGTGGCCGCGTTCACCAGCGCCTCTTCGGCCTGCTGGTACTTGCCCGCGAGCAGGTACGCGTAGCCCAGGTTGTTGAAGGCGAAGGCGTGTCCCGGGTCGAGCTGGGTGGCGCCCTTGAAGCTGTCGATGGCCTCGCGGACCTTGCCCATGCCGAGGTACGCGCGGCCGCGCAGGTGGTAGGCCTCGGCGTCGCCGGTGTCGCGGATGAGCGCCTCGTTCGCGCTCTTGGCCGCGGCCGCGAAGTCGCCGCGCTCGAGCTGCATGCGCGCGAGCTTCTCCATGGGCTCGCTGTCGTCGGGATCCACATCCGCGAGCTGGGCGTACGCGGCCTCGGCGAGCTCCGGCTGCTTCTGCGTGCGCGCCAGCGCGGCCAGCTCGCGGAGCGTGTCCTCGTCACCGGGGTCGTCATAGACGGCCTTGCGCAGCTCTTCGATCGCGCCGTCGGGATCGCCCTTCTCCATGGCCTGCGCGGCCGAGAGGTGATCCACATCGTCGTCGGGATCGTCGTGCGAGAGCATGAGCACGCTCTCCTCGTCCTCGTCGTTCTCGGGTTCGACATCGGTCGCGCCCGAGTCGGGGATGCTGGCGATCTCGGGCTTGGGCTCGGCGATCGGCGCGACGGCGACGGGCGCGGGCGTGACGTACGGCTGGGCGTTGGACTTGCCGCGCTCGGTGCAACCAGCGGTGAGGCCGATGGCGAGCAGGGCGGACAGCAGCTTGCGAGACATGACGAGCTCCGAATTTTCGCGTCGGCGTGGTGTCGACCGCGTTCGGGAGCTCGTAATGCGTAGCCCGTGCCAGCCCGAAGACGGGCTCGGAGGCATGGTTTGGAGCGTGTTTACGCGATCTGCGGTTCCGTGGCCGCGCGGCCGCGGACGCACTCAGAGCGTGACTTCGCCGCGTGCGATCTCGATCACACTTCCGCCGACGCGGATGTCGGTCGGTCGCGTACCGTCGAGGGCGCCGCGCACGTGGATCCGGCTCGGCCGCTGGATCTCGTCGCCCTGCGCGATCACCGCGCGCGCACCGGGCGCGAGCACGCCGTGCGCGAGCATCCAACCGGTGCACGCGCCCGCGGCAGATCCGGTCGCAGGATCTTCGGCGTACGGATCGAACATGCGCGCGTGCAGATGAACGCCCGCTTCCTCGCCAGGCGCGACGAGATACAGCCCATGCGCTCCAGTGCGCGCGAGCAGCGCCTCCATCGACGCGGGTGTCGGACGCACACGCTTGAGCACGCTGCGATCGCGCAGTGGAACCATGATGAACGGCAGTCCGGTCGAGCTGCGGCGCGCGGGCAGCTTCGGGTCCAGATCCGCCACTTCGAGATTTGCCGCGCGCGCGACATCCGCCGCAGGCAGGATCTCGCCGAGCACGGGATCGTTCTGGCGCATCTCGCCGAACGCGTGACCCGCGCGCGGCTCGAAGCGCACCGGAATCGGCCCCACGCCGAGCTCGAGCACGATCTCGTCGCGCGTGGTCGTCGTGTGCAGCACGGCCGCCGTGCCCAGCGTGGGATGGCCGGCGAACGGCAGCTCCTCGGCGGGCGTGAAGATGCGCACCCGCGCGCGCGTGGGAGCCGAGCCCGGCGGCTGGATGACGAAGGTGGTCTCGGCCTGGCGCGTCTCGCGGGCGAGCGCGGCCATCTCGGCGTCGCTGAGCTCGTGCGCGCGGGTGAAGACGGTGAGCCCGTTTCCGCAGAGCGGCTGGTCGGTGAAGACGTCGACGTGAACGAACGGAATGCGTCGCATGGCGAGAAGCTACCTCGCGTCGACGCTCCACTTCATCGTCGGAAGCGCAAGCAAGCACCGCCCCGCGCGCAGCGGATCCGAATCGCCATCGCGACCGAAGGGGATGTGCTCGGGCCCGACAGGCGCCACGCCTCGCGAAGGATCCACACCGATCCAATTTCCGCTGACCTGCACTTCGTTCCAGGCGTGCGGCGCAAGCTCACCATCCTCGACGAGCACGCCGTACACCACGCGCGAGGGTAGCCCGCTTCCGGTCGCGAGCGCGTCGAACAGCTCCGCCTGGCCCACGCAGGAGCCCCGGCGCGCTTGCCACACGGACTCCGCGGTCTCGCCCGTGGGCGAGGTCGCGACGGGAACGATGGCCTGGTCGACGAAGTTCGCGAGCGCCGCGGCCGTGGCCCAGCGCGTGGTGGTCTTCAGCGAAAGACTCGAGGCGTTCCTGGACCACCGGCTGTCGCCGTGATGCTCGAGGGGTTCATCGCGAGGCGGCTGCGGCTTCTTCAGTTGCAGGTCCAGCGAGCAGTTGGTCGCTTCCGCGCGGACGCGCGCGTGCTCGACGCCGATGAGGTTGCTGAGAGCGTCCGCGCGACGCGTGCCAACAAAGAGATCGCGCGGCACGGGCAACGGTAGAGCTCCGGACTCCTGAAATCGGGCCTGCTGCGACGGGAGCTCGACGACGATGGGGCCGCCGTCGGCCAGGTCTGCCGTGAACGACTCGCCGAGCAGCGTGCCCGAGAGCGCGTCGCCGCGGCGCTCACCACACACCTGCCCCCGCTTGCCGTCGCGCTCGTCCTCGACGTCGATGCAGCGCCGCGCCTCGCGATCGCCAAACATCCACAGCGCGAGCGTGGAAGGCAGCGGCCCCTCGAGCGCGCGACCGTCGTCTGTGCGGCCGTGACCGCTGGCATCCGTGGTGGCGCCGAATTTCTGCGTGCTGAGCGCGTTTCCGCGCCGAACCACGGTGACCGACTCGTAGCGGAACTGCTTGCCGTCGAAGCTCACGTGCAGCGAGCCCACCCGCTCGCCCCGCAAGGTCCAGGCGAACGTGCGATCGAAGGTCGGCGGCGTCGAGGTGAGCGCGAGCGCGAGGAGCGCGGAGATCATCAAACCGATTCTCTCCCGTCGCGCGGCGAGCGCGAAATCGTTAGATAGGCTTCATGCCGAACCCTTGCTCCGACTGCCAGGAACCCTTGCCTCTGGGCGTGCGTCACTGCCCGAGCTGCGGCGAAGCCGTGCGCGGCGGCCGTATGGCCAAGTGCCGCGCCTGCTCTGGCCCGCTCGAGCCCGGCTGGGCGTACTGCGCCGGCTGCGGTGAGAGGGCGCCGCCGAGCGCCGAGCGCGTGGAGCTGAAGCTCGCTTCGAGCGTGCGCTGCGCCGGCTGCCAGTCGCCCATGCTCCCGCTCTTCGCCTGCTGCGTGAGCTGCGGCCGCCAGCGCGAAGATCCGCACGAGGAGTGCCCCGGCTGCGAGCGGCCCGTCGACGGCGAGTGGCTCTACTGCGGCGCCTGCGGCGATCGCATCGAGCACCTCTTCCATCTTCAGGAGCGCGGCTTCAGCTGTGGCGCGGCGGCGGTTCGCAACGCGCTCTCCGTGCTCGGCATCCGCCAGGACGAGCCGTACCTGCGCTCGGTGATGGGCTCGCGGCCGTTCCACGGCACCAGCGACGCGGGCTTCAAGCTGGCCGCGCAGGCCTTCAACCTCGAGCACGAGCACATCGTGGAGGGCAGCCTGGAGAAGCTGCGCGGCGAGCTCGCGCGCGGAAATCCCGTCGTCGTCGATTGGCGGCATGGCGCGCACTACGTCTGCGCGGTCGCGGCCACGGAGACGCACGTGGTGTTCGTGGATTCGAACCCGCGCGACGCCGACATCGTGCGGCTGCTCACCCACGCGCGCTTCTGCCAGCTCTGGTGGGACGACGAGGACAAAGAGAAGCGGCAGCACGCGATGCACGTCTATCGCCGGCCGGGGGGCGCGCGATGAAGCTGGCGACGTGGAACGTGAACGGCATCCGCGCGGCGCACCGCGGCGGCTTCGCGAAGTGGTTCAAGCAGAATGAGCTCGACGTCCTCTGCCTGCAGGAAGTGAAGGCGACGGAAGACGACCTCACGCCCGCGCAGCGCAACCCGGGCCGCTACAACGCCTGGTGGCACTCGGCGGAGAAGAAGGGCTACAGCGGCGTCGCGATCTTTTCGAAGCAGGAGCCGAACAAGATCCAGGTCGGGCTCGGCGACAAGAAGTTCGATCGCGAGGGCCGCGTGCTCATCGCGGAGTTCCCGAGCTTCACGATCATGAGCGCGTACTTCCCCAACTCGCAGCGCGACCACGCGCGGCTCCCGTACAAGCTCGCCTTCTGCCGGCGGATGTTCGCGGAGTGCGTCGAGCGCACGCAGCGCGGCCAGAACGTGATCGTGTGCGGCGACTTCAACATCGCGCACGAGGAGCGCGACCTCGCGAATCCCAAGTCGAATCGCGACAACGCGGGCTTCCTCCCGCAAGAGCGCGCCTGGATGACGAAGTTCCTCGGCGCCGGCTTCCGCGATGCGTTCCGCCACTTCGTGCAGGACGGTGGGCACTACACCTTCTGGAACCAGCGGCCCGGCGTGCGCGAAAAGAACGTGGGCTGGCGGCTCGACGGCTTCGTGTGCAGCGAGTCGCTCGTTGACCGGCTGAAGGGCGTGGAGCACCAGACGAAGGTGCGCGGCTCGGATCACTGCCCGGTGGTGCTCGAGTTGAAGGACTGAAACCAGCCGCGAGCCACCAGCCACCGGCCACCCATCCGCGGCTCCTTGCTCCAAGCAGATCGCACCCGTACAGTGCGCCGCCCGCCATGGCCGAAACCTGGACCGTCTTGAAGCTCATCCAGTGGACGAGCGACTTCTTCGGCAAGAAGGGCGTCGACGCGCCGCGGCTCACCGCCGAGCTGCTCCTCTCTGACGTGCTCGCCGTCTCGCGCGTGAAGCTCTACATGGCCTTCGATCAGCCCGTGCAGAAGGACGAGCTCGCGAGGTTCCGCGCGCTCATCGAGCGCCGCGTCGCCGGCGAGCCGACCGCGTACCTGCTCGGCAAGCGCGAGTTCTACGGCCGCAGCTTCAACGTCGATCCGCGCGTGCTCGTGCCGCGACCCGAGACCGAGCGGCTCGTCGAGCAGGTGCTCGCTGCGCTGCCGAAAGACGAGCCCCAGCGCGTGCTCGATCTGTGCACGGGCAGCTGCTGCATCGCCGCCACACTCGCGGCCGAGCGGCCGCACTGGCGCGTGCTCGCAACCGACATTTCTTCCGATGCGCTCGCGGTCGCGAAGGCGAACGTCGAGGCGCTGGGCGTCGCGGATCGCGTGGAGTTGCGCCAGGGAGATCTCTTCGCACCCGCAGCGGACATGCGCTTTCACGCGGTGGTCTCGAATCCGCCCTACGTCGCCGCGAGCGCGCTCCCGACGCTCCCGCGCGAGGTCCAACGCGAGCCGCACCTGGCGCTGCTCTCCGGCCCGCAGGGCATGGACGCGATCACGAAGATCGCCACCGACGCGCCCGCGCACCTCGAGCCGAATGGGCTCTTGGCGCTGGAGATTGGCGACGACCAGAAGACCCTGGTCCAGGACTTGCTGAACCGGCTGGCGTACCGCGACGTGCAGGTGCTCGCCGACTGGGCGGGCAAAGACCGCGTCGCCATGGCGCGCAGGCCGGAATAGAGGACATCGATGGACAAGATCGTCATCCAGGGCGGCGTGAGCTTGAAGGGCGAGGTCACCATCAGCGGCGCCAAGAACGCGGCGCTGCCGATCCTCGCGTCGTCGATCCTCGCCGAGGGCGAGCACCTCTTCCGCAACGTGCCCGACCTCGCCGACGTACGCACCATGAACAAGCTGCTCGCCATCATGGGCGCCGAAGCCGAGCGCGCCACGGGCAAGCTGAAGGACGCCATCCGCATCCGCGTGCCCGCCGAGCTCACCCCCGAGGCGCCGTACGAATTGGTGAAGACCATGCGCGCCAGCGTGCTCGTGCTTGGGCCGCTCTGTGCGCGCTTCGGCCGAGCGCGCGTCTCCCTGCCCGGCGGCTGCGCCATCGGCGCGCGCCCCATCGATCAGCACCTGAAGGGCCTCAAGGCGCTCGG
Organism: Deltaproteobacteria bacterium; assembly: GCA_018266075.1. GTDB lineage: Bacteria > Myxococcota > Myxococcia > Myxococcales > SZAS-1 > SZAS-1. The sequence goes on from JAFEBB010000024.1 coordinate 80,561, forward strand.
CGCCACCATCGAGCTCAAGAGCGGCTACGTCGAGGCGCGCGCCAAGAAGCTCCGCGGCGCCACCGTGAACTTCGACATGGTCACCGTCACCGGCACCGAGAACTTGATGATGGCCGCCTGCCTCGCGGAGGGCCGCACCGTCCTCGAAAATGCCGCCCGCGAGCCCGAGGTCGAGGAGCTGGCGCGCGTGCTCAACAAGATGGGCGCGCGCATCGCCGGCGCGGGCACCGACGTCATCACCATCGAGGGCGTGGACGGGCTCAAGGCCGTCGAGCACGCCATCCTGCCGGACCGCATCGAGGCCGGGACGTTCGCCGTCGCCGCGGCCATGACCCAGGGCGACGTGCTCCTGCGTCGCTGCGTGCCCGAGCACCTCGACGCCGTGATCCAGAAGCTGCGCGCCACCGGCGCCACGATCTCTGCCGAGGACGGCGGCATCCGCGTGAAGGGCCCGCGCACGGTGAAGCCGGTGGACATCAAGACCCAGCCGCACCCGGGCTTCCCCACCGACATGCAGGCGCAGCTGATGGTGCTCATGACCGTCGCCGACGGCTCGAGCGTGATCACCGAGACCATCTTCGAGAACCGCTTCATGCACGCCCAGGAGCTGCAGCGCATGGGCGCCGACATCACCATCGACGGGCACACCGCGGTGGTGAAGGGCGTGGCCATGCTCCAGGGCGCGCCGGTGATGGCCACCGACCTCCGCGCCTCGGCCAGCCTGGTGCTCGCCGGCCTGCGCGCCGGCGGGGTGACCGAGGTGCAGCGCGTCTACCACCTGGACCGCGGCTACGAGCGCATCGAGCGCAAGCTCCGCGGCCTGGGGGCCCGGATCAAGCGGGCGAAGGACCGAAAGGCGTAAATCGCGGGTCCAGATCCGTCCCGGGAAGCTCCACGATTGCGCCCCTGTTGTGGTTTTTGTGGGACCGAAGCCACGTCTGCGGTTGAAATGCGCAAATCGCGCGTTCTAACATCGCAGGTACGAGGGGCAGCCGGAGGACCGGCCGCTCCCAGCGCCGATGCGGAACCGTCACCAGGCCCTATACCGGGCAATGATTGAGAAGGCGCCAGGCGGCGTCGCGCTCCCCTTCCAACCCTCTCCACCCCAACCCCTTCCCCCGGGAGCATCGCTCCCTTTGACCGAGGTGCCGTAAGAGCATGGATTGCCCACAGTGCAACGTGGAGATGGAGGAACTCTCAGGCGATGACCTGACCCTCCAACGCTGCGGCAACTGCGAAGGGCTCTGGACGGACGTCGCCGAGCTGAACCGGATCCTCCTCCACAACAACCTGCCAGGCCTCGAGTCCATGGGTGGTCGGCCCAACAACGACGAGCTGTCGCGCCAGTGTCCGAACGACCAGTGCGACATGATCGTCGTCGAGGGCGGCCCCAAGCACTCGCTGCGGTTCGAGACCTGCGAGGTCTGCAGCGGGATCTGGCTGGAGCCCGAGGGAGAGGTGAACAACGCCAAGGACGCCATCGGCGAGTTCATCGGCTTCTTCAAGCGGTTCCGGAACCACGCGGCGTAGTCGAGCCACGCGGGCCTTTCCCGGATCCTGAAACTTGGTATCTCCTGCGCACGCCGCGAGTGCGCGGCGCGGGAGACTGCCGTGAGAAAGCTCGCTTTCATTGCGCTGCTCGCGCTCGCCGGCTGCCCCAAGCACGAGGAGGCGCCCGACGCGGGTGCCATCGCGCCGGGCGCGCCGGTGCCGACCACGGAGCAGGAGCCCAACGACGAGGCCGCCCACGCGCAGCAGCTCAAGGGCCCCGTCGATGTCACCGCGAGCCTCTCGGCTGCCGCAGGCAAGAAGGCCGACGAGGATTGGTACGCGCTCGATCCCGCGCTGGGACGCGTGACAGTGAAGGTCGATCCGGCGCCGCCGCTGGACGTGATCGTCGAAATCTACGACTCCGATGGCGTGAAGCGGCTCACCCAGGACGGCGCGGCGGGCGGCGGGTCCGAGGTGATCCACGGACTCGTGGTGGCGCGCGCGCCCAAGCTGCGCGTGCTCGGCAAGAAGGACGCGCTCGGCCCGTATCACCTCACGGTCGTCGCCGATGCGCCCGATGCGGCCACCGAGCAGGAGCCCAACAACCGCGCCGCCGACGCCACGCCGCTCGAGGCCGACAAGCCGCTCACCGGGTACATCTCGGACTCGACCGACGAGGACTGGTTCCAGATCTCCTTGCCGGGTCCCGATGGCGGCGAGGACGCGGGGCCGCTCGATGCGGGGCCGGTCGATGCAGGTGCGGCACCGACCATCGATGCCGGAACGGCCGAGCTCGATGCGGGCGTGATCGATGCGGGCGCGACAGACGCTGGAGCTGCCGCGGATGCGGGCCAGGTCGTCGACGCGGGCTCCACGCCTCCGCCTCCGCCGCCTCCGCCGATGCTCTTGCACCTCACCATCTCCGGCGTTCCCGGCGTGCGGCTCGAGGTGGACGTGGTGAACGCCGCGGGCGCGCCGCTGCTCTCGGCCAAGGGCAAGTCGCCGGGCGATGGCGTGGAGATCCGCAACGTGGCGCTGCGCGCGCCCGAGCGGGACTTCTATGTCGTCGTGAAGAGCGCGTGGGTGGGCGAGAAGAAAGAGGCCAAGCGCTCCGCGTCGGTCGACTCGCCGTACACGATCACCGCGCACCTCGAGCAGGCGCAGGGCGAGGTGGAGCTCGAGCCGAACGACGACGCCGCGCACGCCACGAGCATGGCCTGGGAAGGCAACACCGCGAGCATCGTGGGCTACCTCTCGCCGCGCGCCGACGTCGACGACTACGTGCTCCACAGCGACAAGCCGGTCATCGCGCGCGCGGAGGTGAGCGGCGTGGAGCACCTCGATCTCGAGCTGTCGGTGCTGGGCGTGCCCGATGGCGGCAAGGAGACGACGCTGCTCACGGCCAACGACGGCGAGCTCAAGGAGCCGGAGGTGCTCACCAACCTCGCGTTCGGGCCGGGCGATCTGTACCTCCAGGTTCGCGGCGCGGCGCGCAAGGGCCCCGACGGCAAGTGGACCCGCGACAGCGAGAACGCGAAGGATCCGTACCGGCTGACGGTGACCGCCGCGCCCGACGACGGAACGAAGGAGCACGAGCCGAACAACACGCCCGAGACCGCGACGCCGCTCGCGCCCAACCAGACCCTGCGCGGGACGATCCATCCCAAGAAAGACGTCGACTTCTACCGGCTGGATCTCACTTCACTCCCCGTGAAGACGACGATCAAGGCGAGCGTGACCGGCATCCTCAAGGTCGACGTGGCGCTCTACCTCTACCGGCAGAAGGAAGACGGCACGCTCGCCATCGTGCAGACCAGCGATTCCGCCAAGGGCGACGCGCCCGAGAGCATCACCTACGCCGCCGAGCCGGGGCTCTACTTCCTGAAGGTCAAAGACACGAAGGACCGCGAGTCGAACTTCGTGGACAGCTACGCGATCCGGGTGGAGCTGCAGTAGCTCAGTCCTTCGTCCAGGTGCCGCCGCTCTCCACGCGCTTCTTGAACGAGCTGAGCACGTCCGGCAGATCGCGCTGGGTGAGGTAGTTCGCGAGGAACGCCGGAACCGCCGCGCCCGTGTCCGCCGAGACCGTGTAGTCGAGCAGCGTCTTGCCGCCGTCGAGCGCCACGAAGCTCCAGGTGCCCGTGGTGTCCTTGATGTCGTTCTTGTACGCCTTGTTGAGCGTCCAGCTCATCGCGTGCGCGCTCGGATCGAACACGAAGTTCATGCTGTAGCGGTACGTGGAGAACGCGACCTTGAGCTCCTGCACCACGGTCATGGTGGTGTCCTTGCGATCCAGGAAGGTCACCTTCTTCAGCCGCGGCATGTACAGCGGCGCGTCCTCGTACTTCTTGAGCGTGGCCAGGCACTGATCCGGCGTGGCGTTGATCAACGCCCAGGCGCGGCCTCGGCCCGCGTCCTTGCCGTCGGCCGTCTTGAACGTCTCCGTCTTCGAGACCACCTCGCCCTTGGAGATCCTGGTCCACTCGTCGGCGGTGAGGCCCGCGCTCTTCGCTGGGGCAGGCAGGTCCGAGAGCGCGACGGCGACGGTGAGCGCGAGCACGTGGATCATGCGTCGACTCTTTCGCCCACTTTGGCGAGCGTCAAGCGCGGCACATCGCATCGAACTCCCCGGACCTGCGAGAAATCGAGGAAAGTTGATTGGGTGTCCGCGACGGCCTCAAGACCTTGATCGGCGTGCGGACGGCTGGAAAAATCCCGCGTGGAGCGGTGGGCTCGGCCGCGCTGCGGCTTGAGTATCGATTCCAAATGACGTCTGCGCCTCACGAGCTCTCTTCGAGCTCGCGCGCGCCTGGCATGCGAGGTCCTCGAGGTGGTTCCGCAGACCTGGCAACGCGCCGAGAAGGTGGAGCTCACAAGGCTCCTCAGCGCCAACGCGCTCACCGAGATCTTCGAGGGCCGCTTCGCCAACCGGGCGGTGCTCGCCCACGTGATCACGTCGGTGCTCAACGCGGACGAGCGCGCCATTCAGACACTCCTCGCCTGGGCGAGCGCGCTGCGTCGAGTCCAACATCCGGCGCTGCTCCAGCTCGAGGGCGTGGGCCTCGCGTCCGACAACCGCCCGGTGCTCGCCTACGCCTTCGTGCCCGGCGCAGACCTGGCCACGCTCGCGCGCGGGCAGCGGGGCCTCCCGCCCGCGCAGGTCGTGGCGACGCTGCGGCCCATCTGCGAGGCCCTCGATGTGCTCCACGATCAGGGCCTCATCCACGGTGCGCTGCGAGCAGCCAGCGTCTGGATCGCAAGTGACGGCCCTGGCACACCGCGACTTGGCCATTTGGGGCTCGAGGCGCTTCTGCCCAAGCCCGACGTCCGCCAAACCCAGAACGGCCCACCCCCTGGCGTCGGTTGCGCCGCGCCTGAGGTCATCGACGGCTGCCCCGCCGACGCGCGCAGCGACGTCTACCTGCTGGGCACGGTTCTCTACGAGGCGCTCACGGGCGAGGTCCTCTTCGGCGAGGGCACCAACCAGCAGCAGCTCCTCGCGCACCTGACGGCCGAGCCGCCGCCGCTGCCCGAGCGCGCCAGGCACCTGGAGGCGGTGGTCCGCCGCTGCCTGGCCAAGGCGCCCGGCGCCCGGTTCGCGACCATGGCTGAAGTTTCCGAGGCCCTCCAACAGGCGCATGATGGGCGCGGCATGGAAGCGAACGCGGCGAAGTCGGCGACCAAGGTCGGCGACGTGCTCGGGACCTACGAGCTGGTGGACGAGCTCGGCCAAGGCTCCATGGGCCACGTCTTCCTCGCCAAGCACACCAAGCTCGGCCGGCAGGTGGCGATCAAGGTCCTGCGGCCCGAGCACGCCCAGAACGATGAGCTGGTGCGGCGCTTCTTCCAGGAAGCGCAGGCCGTCAACCAGATCAACCACGAGCACATCGTGCAGATCCTGGACTTCGCCCAGGAGCCGGCGGCGAGCGGCGGCCGCGTGTACTGCGTGATGGAGCTGCTCACCGGCGCGAGCCTCACCCAGGTGCTCAAGGCCGGGCCCATCCCGCTCTCGCGGCTCCTCCCGCTCGTGGCGCAGGTGGCGCGCGCGCTGGACGCGGCGCACCAGCGCGGCGTGGTCCACCGCGACATCAAGCCGGACAACATCTTCGTGATGCAGAAGCCCGATGGCCGCAGCCTGGCCAAGGTGCTCGACTTCGGCGTGGCGAAGTCGACGGGCACGCAGGTCACCATCACCCAGTCGGGAACGGTGGTCGGTACGCCCACGTACATGTCGCCGGAGCAGGCCGCCTCGCTCGAGGTGGATCACCGCTCCGACATCTACGCGCTGGGCACCGTGCTCTACGAGGCGCTGGCGGGCGCTCCACCGTTCACCAGCCAGGCCTTCGGGCAGCTGGTGGTGCAGATCATCACCCACAAGCCGCCTCCGCTGGAGTCCGTCACCCCAGGAGGAGAGCCTATCCCCGAGGGGCTCAGCACCCTGGTCGCGCGCTGCCTGGAGAAAGAAGCCGAGGCGCGGCCTCAGACCATGGGCGAGGTGGCCGTGGTTCTGGAGAGCCTGTCCCGCGACGCCTCGGCGGGGCCGCCAACGCCGCGCAAGGCGGGCCGGACGCCGCTCATGTTGGGTGGACTGGGCGCGGTCGCGGCGATTGGGCTGGGCGCGTTCTTCCTGCTCAAGCCGCCCCCGACGCCCGTCGCCGCCCCTGCGCCTGCGCCGGTCGTCGCCGCCCCTGCGATGCCGGTGGTCGCTCCGCCCGCGCCCGCGCCGGCGCCCGTGCAGTGGAAGCTCGCGTCGTCGCCGCCCGGCGCCCAGGTGGTGCGCGCCGACACCGGCGAGGTGCTCGGGGTGACACCGCTGGAGAAGACCGTCCCCGCGACGGGCACGGCGGTGACGCTCAAGCTCTCTTTGCCGGGTTACGAGCCCGCCGAGCGCTCGGTCCGCGCCGACGCCGACACCTCTCTCGAGGTGGCCCTCACGCCCTTGCCCAAGCGCGAGGAGGCCGCCCCCAAGCCCAAGCCCAAGCGCGTCCGAAAGCCGGTGAGCGACGATGGCACGGTCGATCCCTTTGCCAACTAGGCGCGTCCTCTGGGTGCTGCCTCTCGCGGCGATGCTCTCGCTGCCTCCGGTGGCGCGCGCGGAAAAGGCGGAAACCCAGGCCAAGGCGCTCTTCAAGGCCGCCCAGAAGGCATACGACCTGGGCAACTTCGACGAGGCGCTGAAGGACTACACCGCCGCGTACGACGCCAAGCCGCTGCCGGGCTTCCTCTTCAACATCGCCCAGTGCCACCGCCAGCGCGGCGAGTACGAGCGCGCGGCCTTCTTCTACAAGCGCTTCCTGGACACGGCGCCCAAGGCCGCCGCGGCGGAGACGGCCCAGAAGCTGCTCGCCGAGGTGCAGGCCAAGCAGGCGGAGCTCGACAAGCAGAAGCAGGCCGAGGCCGACGCCAAGCGCCAGAAGGATCTCGACGAGTCTCGGGCCGCGGCCGCGCGCGCCGAGGCCGACGCGGCCACCAAGCGGCAGGCCGCGCTCCAGGCCCAGCAGAGCTTCGACGCGCGCAAGGCCGCCGAGGCCCGCGCGTCGCACCCGGGCAATGGGCTCGCGGCGAGCGCGCCGACGGCAGCGGTCGAAGAGTCGCCGCCGGCGTACAAGCGCTGGTGGTTCTGGACCGGCATCGGCGCGGCCGTCGTCGCCGGCTGCGCCACCGCCTATGTGGTCACCCTCCCTCGCGCGCCGGACGGCTCGCTCGGCACCATCAACGCCCGCTGATCCATGAACCGCTCTGTGCTCCGACAGCTCGCGTTCGTCGCTGCCGCGCTCGCGCTGGTGAGCTGCAACAGGCTGCCCGGCCGCGACACGCTGCTCACCGTGAAGGTGGACTTCTCGGGCAACGTCGATCAGCTCGAGTTCACCGGCGACGCCCCCAACCGGCACGTCTTCGGCCCCACCGCGCGGCCCGATCCGGCGGGCACCGCTCTGACTTCGCCGCAGACGGTGCTCGTGCAGCTCCCGGGGGATCTCGACGGGCTGGACTTGACGGTGAACGTGCGCGGGCTCTGGCACGGTGAGCCGGTGGCGCTGGGCTCGGGGGTGCAGCACGTGACGAGCGGGACGGCGATGACGCTCGAGCTCGGGCTGAAGCCGTTCGCGAGCGATGGCGGCAGCGTCGACGCGGGCCCAACGGATGCCGGTCCCACCGATGCCGGTCCCACCGATGCCGGACCTGCGGATGCCGGTGAAGACGCCGGATTCGACGGCGGCTCGGACGCTGGACTCGACGCCGGGGTCGATGCGGGAGAAGACGCCGGGTTCGATGGGGGTGACGATGCGGGATGCACCGGCTGCACCGGCTGCTGCAACAGCGGCACCTGCGTCACGTCCGCCTTCCCGGTCTGCGGCGTGAGCGGTGATGCGTGCACCGCCTGCAATGCCATGACCGCAGACGGCTGCGATGCCGGGACCTGCGCCTGCGGCGCCGGGCCGGCATGCGGGAGCGGCGCGTACTGCGACGGAGGCGCATGCATCCACGCGTGCAATCCCCTCACCTGCCCGAACGGCTGCTGCACCGCGCTGGACACCTGCGACACCTCGGGCTCCTCGTCCGCGTGTGGCGTCCACGGCATTGCTTGCGCGACCTGCGAAGATGGCGGCGCCTGCAGCGGTGGCGTCTGCGCACACTGCCAGGCCACCTGCGGTTGGTGCTGCAACGGCGAATCCTGTGAGCCACCGTCGACATCGGCGTGCGGCGCCACCCCCGGCGCCGTCTGCGACGCGTGCGATCCCTTCACGGCCGATCAGTGCACGACCACCGGTTGCTCCTGCGCCGGCTCGACGCCCTGCACCGGGGCCACGCACTGCGTGGCCGGAGTGGGGTGCCAGTGCGACAGCGTGACCTGCCCCAATGGCTGCTGCGACGCGAATGGTGCCTGCAAGAACGGCACGACCAACGCGGTTTGCGGCATGGGCGGCAACGCCTGTCAGCCGTGCACGGCCCCCGCGAAATGTGTCAGCCAGGCCTGTTTCACGTGCGACGCCACGACCTGCGCCGGCTGCTGCGACAGCAACGGCGTGTGCAACCCGGGCGATCAAAAGGCTGCGTGCGGGCTGGGCGGCAACGCCTGCTCCAAGTGCAACGGCAGCCACAGCTGCACCGACGCGGGAACCTGCGCTTAGATCGACTTGAGCTTGGCGGCCTCGGCCTCGATGCGCTCGGTGAACGGCTTCGCGTCGAGGAAGGTCAGCTCGGCGTCGCCGAGCTTGATCGTGTTCCCCGACGAGAGCGGACTCCACACGTTGGGGGCGAGGAGCTTGCCGTTGAGGTGGCACGCCTTCGTCTCCGAGCACGACTTCACTCGCCACGCCTCGGCCTGACGCTCGAGCTCCAGGTGCTTTCGGGACACCGTGGCGTCGGGGATGACGATGTCGTTCTCCGGCGCGCGGCCCACGGCGAGCGCCGGGCGCCGGGCGTCGAGGATGAGCTCGAAACAGAGCGCGTCACCCTTGCTGGGCTTGGCCTCGCCGGCGGGCGTGGGCAGCCGCGTCACGCTCGCGGCGCTGTCCGTCGACGGCGCGCGCCACGCTCCCGGCTCCCAGACCAGCCAGGGGTTGGGATACCGATCCTGAAATTTGGCCTTGAGCGCGAGCTTCTGGCGCACCAGCAGCGAGCTCATGAAGGCGCGGACCATGTCCTCCCCCGGACAGCGCACACCTCTTGACACATTGCCACGGCGTCTGCTCGCGCGAAAGCGAGTCATCTTCCCGCTCACCCAGTGACCACCGCGAAGCGCCACCGCGCGACCCGCGACGAGTAGCGTCGACGACCCGATTCCACTGGCAGTCCGGGTGCTCCTCACATCAGATCGCCCTCTGCTTTCGCCAATTTGGATGCGACCCGGGAACTCCCGTGGCCGCGCGGCCAGGTGTCCGAGGGCGGGGGGCTTCCTGCCCACTCGGGGACCTCCCTATGCTCAGCAGATGCCCGTCGGTTCCGGAGCGAGGAAGAAACCGCTGACCGCGAACGACGAGCAGGATCTCAGTTCGATTTCACGCTTCCTGGATGGTGACCCGAGCGGCTTCGAAGAGCTCGTCCGGCGCCACTCACCGGGCGTGAACGCGTTCTGCGCGCGAGCCGTGGGGACCGCGGTGGGCGAGGAGCTCGCTCAGGAGGCGTTCGCGCGCGCATACCGCGCGTTGCGTGACTCCGACAGCGTGGTGCACTTCCGTCACTGGGTGTACCGGGTGGCGCAGAACCTCTGCCGCGACGAGCTCAAGTCAAACCGGCCTCGAGAGTCCACGCACGCGAGTCTGGACGCCTGCGAGCAGTCCATCAGCGCGGAGCCGCAGCCCCATGAGCGCGCGAGCTTCCGACAGGTGCTCAGCGCCCTCGGGAAGGCCCTCGATCAGCTGGAACCCATGTACCGCGAGCCGTTCGTGCTCTGGCATGTCGAACACGTGCCCTACACGGCCATGGCCGAGATCCTGGGTGGCGACGTCGGTCTCATGAAGGTTCGCGTGCACCGCGCGCGCGAACGGCTGCGCGAGATGCTGGGGCCGATGCTGGACGAGGATTAACGGGTGACACCGCTTACCTCGGGGACGGAGTGCCCCCCGGCTCTAGAGCCCTGGTGCACGGCTGGTTCCCGTCTCCAGGCCACTCGTGGCGTGAGCCGCGGGGTCGCTCTCTCGCACGCCACGGCGTCCCCGCCACTGGCAGCGACGCGCGCGGCGCCCCGCCTCCAGGCCGGAGGCGAGGCGCCGCGGGTCCATCCGACCTCTCAGCCCGGTTGGCTCGTCACTTCGCGACCGGCCCCTGTCCGAGGTCGAGGACCGCCTTTTGGACGCCCATCCCATTTCCGAAGAGCGGCTCCGCATGAGGATCCCGCTCTCCGCGGATCAGCTCCCAGCCGCCCTTGGGGTCGAGGTTCATGGGGTTGGCGGTGCCCAGGTAGATGTGCTTCTGGTCCGTGGCCATGGTGCGGATGCCGTAGTTGCGGTTGTTGCCCAGGCCCGTCAGCGACTCGGCCTCTGCCGGGCTGTCGCAGCCCTCGAAGCGGAAGAGGTCGGCGCCCTCGCGCGGCAGGCGGGTGCCCAGGTGCCGCATGAAGAGCCCCTCGGCGGTGTTGGGCGCGAACGGCGCGGCGTCAGGCGTCGGCGAGAGGAGCGACTCGATGCCCACCCGCGCCACCTGGCTCCAGTCGAAGGTGCCCAGATAGAGCTGATGGTCGAAGACGGTCATGCTCCAGGTGTACGCATTGAAGAAGTTGCCCACGCCGGACGCACCGAAGACGGGACGCTCGTGCTTCGGGTTCTCGTGAAAGGCGTCGAAGGCGATGGTGTAGCTCTTGGCCTCCGGGTCGTAGCGGGGCAGGTATCGCTCGCCGTAGAGGATCTTGATCTTGGGCTTCCGGGTGTCGAGGTCGTCGCCCTGGAAGACCTCGATGGAGCGGTGCGAGCCCAGCGCCGTCGCCAGGAGCTCATCGGGGTCGAGGGTGCCGTTGCCGTTGGTGTCGAGGTTGATGACATGCGCGTTGTGCAGCGCGATCGCGGCCTCCGTGGCCACGAAGGGCACGTGCATGGTCCCCCAGTAGAGCTTGCCGTCGAACGACGCGATGGCGCCGCCACCGGTCGTCGCCGCAGCCACCGGGTCCGGGTCGTAGTCGCTGAACGAGGAGATCTTCACCCACTTCTCGGCGTCGCTGCCGTCGAGCCCGTTGCAGCCCAGCTCCGGGCTCCGGTACAGGCCCGCCACGCGCGGGGTGAGCCCCGAGGGGTTGCCGCTGAAGGTGAGGGGCCAGGTGGTCACGTAGAGGCGGCCCTGGTGGACGGCCAGGTTGGACGCCTCGGTATCGAGGTGCCCCACCTCCTCGAAGTTGAAGAGCTCGGTCGGGTTGGTGCTCTTGTGGCCCCGCCACCGGAGCACGCTTCCGCCGGGCGCGGTGTTGCTGGTCACGTTGCTGTTGAGCACACCGGCATAGAGGACCCCCTGGTCGACCACCCAGGTGCGGATGTCGCCGTATGCGGGGAGGTTCTTCGCGCCGAGGAGTGCGCCCGTCGACGCGTCGAAGGCGAACATGTTGATGCCGCCCAGCGCAGACGGCCCGGCGAGAAAGACCACGCCGTCGGCGGTGCCCGCCGAGCGGAAGCCAATGGTGGACCTGCGCAGGAGGTCAGCGGGGCCAGGGGGCGGGTTGAGCGGGACGAGGCTCTCCGCGCCCAGGTCGTAGCGGAAGAGATTGGGCGCCCGGAAGTCTCCCGTCTTCGAGGCGCTGGAGCCGAACTCGCAGACCCACTCATTCGTGACTTGCGGCGAGGCGGCGCCCAGGAACCCGCTCTCCACCAGGCAGAGCGTGTTGGCCACGGTGCCGAACCACAGCGAGCCCTTGGTCCGCGTGAGGCCCCACACGTAGGCGTCGTTCACCTTGGGCATGCCCGTGCTGCACGGCGGCTTGGTGATGGGCTGGCCCACGCCGTTGAAGCACTCGTCGGGCTGGGCCTTAGCGAGCAGATCGCGGTCCAGGACCCGCTCCATCTCCACCCGGTGATCGTGGTCGGCGAGGAAGCGCGTGCTCACCCAGAACGCGGTGAGCTTCGCCACGTTGGCCGCGTCGCCCTGCAGGGGGAGCAGCTCAGGGTTGTCCACACCCTGGTCTGACTTGAACAGGTCGCCCGCCCCCTCGGAGACTGCCTCGCCCCGCGGGGCCTCCGCGGCGTTGCTGAGCCGCTCCGGCGGCGCACCTGCATTGCTGCATCCGGCCGCCAACAGGCATGCCGCGACCAACCGTCGCCACCATCCACCCTTCATGGTTTCACCCCTCTCCCTCCGAGCGACCATTCGCTCGCGACCGGGACGGAGAGCATGGGGTGGGCCAGCCCACAGGCCGCTCGGTGTGGAGGCGCCGACGGCCGCAACGCCTGCTTGGCCGCATGAGGAGCGTTGAAGGGCTCTGGCCGGTCGAACGGTCGTCGGGCAAGCGAGCGGCACGACTGCGCAGGTAGGGAACTGCGCTTCACCGGGTGTGTGGGTCGGGCGGCTGGGAGCGGTGCTCGCACAAGGGTCGACGCCTGGAACGCGCCGTGCTCGGCCGCTCGAGAAGGCCGCGGCCCCCAAGTCGAAGGTGCGGGGCGCGCCGGTTTGCCACGGGCGGGATTCGGGCTAACCGAGCAGCCCCAACGAGAGCAGTGCCCCGAGCAACCGGATCTCCTGCTCGGTCCGCGCGGGGAGATCGGTCGTGGCCAACCCGGTGGCTCCAGTACCAAGCTGGCGGACCAGGCGAAGCTCCGCGGGGCGCAACTTCAATGCGTCGAGCTGTGCGGTCGTCGCGCGCAGCTTGACCACCTTCTCGAGCATCGCGTGCACGAACCCGCTGGCGACCTCCAGCGGAACGTCCAACCGGAACGCCGCCAACATCGTTTCCGCGATGGGAAAGCGCACCGTGTGCTCGGTCGCTGCACTGCCCGCTTCGGCGACCGCCACCGGGCCGGGCGTCGAAAGCGCTCGGGCAAAGACCACGCGGACCTGCTCATCCAGCGCGGCGGCAAGATCGGGCGCGGTGATCAGCTCCTCGAGGATGAGGAGCTCGCCGAGCTTGACGTGAGAGGCTTTGGCCACCGCGCCGATGGAGCCGACCAGGTCAGGGTCGAGCTTGCCTCGGGCCGCCAACAAGTCTCCGAGCCGGTCCTCGGTGAACTCGGAGCGGGTGCCGACGAGACTGCCCGATTTCACCCAGAGCTCGCGCTTCGATCCCGGAGTTCCCACGGCAAGCACTTGCGCGACACCGGTGAGGTGGGCTTCGGCGAGGGACGCGAGCAGATCGCGATTGAATGGCGCTTCGGCCACGTGGACGTCCTGGCCCCCCAGCGCTCTCGACTCACCCAAGAATAGCGAAGCCTCGAACGCTCGCGCACGGCCGTCTTCTGAATGAGAGCCCAATGAGCATCGACGCGCTTTTCGGCCCAGACCTGATGCCCAGGTGACCTTCGACGATGCAGCAACGACCGTGAGATCCACCCAGTTGAGGACCGGGCCCCGCGACGGGCGTTCACAAGCGCGGCGTCGATGCGAGATCTTTCGGGCGATCCGCCCCGACGGCTCCGGGCGCTCAGGCTCACGCCAACGACGGGCCTGCCACGCCCCCTCTTGGGCTCTGCGCAAATCCCCATCAATCAGGGCCGGGTCGCGAAGGCCCTCCGCGAAGTAGGCAGCAGCTCGCCGGCTCCCGTCGCAACCGAACTCCTGCCCGAACACCGAGCGTCGCGCCGAACTGCGCCCCGAATCGCGCCCCCCAATCGGAACTGCACCTCGAACGCGCGGTGACCGGATCGGACTGCCCCCCGAAGATGCTCGAAGCAGTTCGAACCGCAGTTCTCGGCGCGTGAGTCAGGTTCGGACCGCTGTTCCCTCCGGCGGCGCGCTCCTCGGGCCGCTGTTCCAAATGACCTCGCGCGATCCGGGTCCTGGCTGCAAATCGCCGTGGTCGGTTTGAACTGTTGCCCGAGACCGCCCAGCTCGATTGGGACTTGGATCCCAAATTGGTCCGTGCGTTTTGAACCGCTGTTCAAAACGGGTCGAGGCGATTCGGGGTCGGGTCCCAACCGTACCGGCCGAATCGGGGCGCTGTTCCAAATGCCTTGGAGCATTTCGGGGTGCTGCTTCAACTCGACGCCCGCGATTCGGGCTGGGGGTTCCCCCAGCCTCGAGCCAATCGAACTGCGCTCCAATCAGGCCCGGCGATTCCGGATGCGATTCAATACGGGTCCAGCTGTTTGAAATCACGACGCAATCGGTGAGCTCGCCATCGAGCCTCGGTTGCGTCTGCGTGCTGGGGTCTGAGGTCCAAATTCCAATGCGCCTCGACCAATCGGGCTGAAGTAGCCCCCGTTTTGTCCGGACACGTCCATGAGCACTAGGACAGTCCCAGGACTGAGGAGCGGAAGACGCCGGAGGTCGAAGTGATCGAGCGCACGAGGCCCGGTCGCCGGCGGCGGTACACGGCGCAAGAGAAGCGGCAGATTCTCGACGAGGCAGAGGCGCCGGGCAGCAGCATGTCGGCGCGACGGTACGGAATCGCACCGAGCCTGCTGTCTCGCTGGCGCCGACTCGAAGACGAAGGCGCGCTGCCGAGCCTCGGTGCCGACGAGCACGTGGTGCCTGAGTCGAAGGTGAGAAACCTGGAGCACCAGGTGCGCGAGCTCCAGCGGCTGCTCGGAAAGAAGACGCTCGAGAACGAAATTCTCAAAGACGCGCTCGAGCTGACGCGCTCAAAAAAACTGATCTCGCCCGGGAGCTCGCCGCGACGCGGAGGTACCCGGTGAAGCGCGTGGCCGAGGCGCTGGGCGTGTCGCGGTCGAATCTCGCAGAGCCGAAGCAGCGCAAGCCGCGCGGCCCGTACGCGAAGCCAGGCGACGCGGCCAGCTCGATCAGGGCTCTCGGGGATTTTCGCTCGAAGACCAGAATGGGGCGCTCATCGTCGTCTTGCGGCCATCGGTTGTCGGCGTGATCCGGAGCGCAGTGACAACGCTCTATCCGGAGCTCCACCGGGAGTTCGAGCGCCGAGCTTCAGCCCGCTCCTGAAGTCTCGGCAGAGAGCTCTTACGACGCCCGTAAGTCCGGCGAAGGCTTGCCCGCCTCGGCAGCCGTCTTCACCTTTCCCCGGGGCACCGGGAGGGCGCGTTGGAGATCGGCTTCGAGACCATCGGCAATGCCACGCTCATCGTCCACGATCAGCGGCCGGTGCTGGTGACGGATCCGTGGATCCAGGGCAGCGCCTACTTCGGGAGCTGGAAGCTCTCGCACGAGGTGCCCGAGCCGCAGTTCAAGGCCGCGTGCGACGCGGAGTACGTGTGGTTCTCGCACGGGCACCCGGATCACCTGAACTCGGAGTCGCTGCCGCTCTTCAGCAAGCAGAAGATCCTCTTGCCGGACCATGTCGGCCGCCGCATCGAGAAGGACCTGCGCGGGCAAGGCTTCAAGGTGATGGTGATGCCCAGCCGCACCTGGCTGCCGCTGTCGCCGCGCGTGCGAGTGATGTGCATCCCCGACTTCAACCAGGACGCCATCCTGCTCGTGGACGTGAACGGCCGGTTGGTCGTGAACCTCAACGACGCCGGCGACCGCGGCTGGGGAAACCTGGTGCGCAAGCTGGTGAAGACGTACCGCGTCTCGTACCTGCTCGCGCTCTACGGCCACGGCGACGCGGACATGATCAACTTCTTCGACGAGTCGGGTACGCGCGTGCCCCGGCCGCCGAAGACGCCGCTCGGCGAGCAGATCTCGCGCGACGCCGAGGTGCTGGGCACGCGGTTCTTCATTCCGTTCTCGTCGCTGCACCGCTACCAGCGCACCGACAGCGCCTGGGCCGCGCCGCGCGCCGCCACGCCCGACGACTACGCCGACGGCTGGGACTCGAAGGCGTGCGAGCTCTTGCCCGCGTTCCTGCGCGTGGACTGCGCCAAGGACAGCTTTGAGCGCATCGATCCCAAGCCGACCGCGGACACGCTCTATCCGCCCGAGCACTTCGGCGACGACTGGAGCCAGCGGCTCGAGCCCGGCGACCTGAAGAAGCTGGAGGACTACTTCGGCGCCATCGAGCGGCTCCGCGACGGCATCGACTTCGTGGGCTTCAAGGTCGGCGGCAAGTCGCACACGCTCTGGCTGCGATCGCGCGGACGGCTGCGCAAGGGGCTGACGCTGGAGGCTCCACGGAACTCGCTCATGGCCGCGGTGGAGAATGAGGTCTTCGACGACCTGCTCATCGGCAACTTCACCAAGGTGACCTTGCACGGGCGCTGGCCGGCGACGCAGCCGCTGTATCCGGACTTCACGCCCTTCGTGGCCAAGTACGCCGACAACGGCCGGGCCAAGACCCAGGTGGAGCTCGACGCGTACTTCGCCGAGTACCGCCGGCGCGATCAGCTGGGCTATGCGCGCGCGATCTTCCAGAACGAGGTGCTGCGGCCGGTGCAGGAGGCATCGAAGAACGTGCTGCGGACGGCGGTCGGCCCGCGCTCGAGCATGTACAAGCTCGCGAAGCGGACGTACTGGAGCCTGCGCAGCCGCTAGATCAGCCGCACCGCCGCTTCGGTGTGCACATCCAGCCCGCGCTCGGTAAGCGTGAGCCGATCGCCCTCGAACGCCGCCCAGCCGCCGACCACCAGTCGCTTGGCCTTCTTGCGCAGCTCGTGCGGATCGCGTCCGAAGGTCTCGCAGATCTGCGCGATGTCGACGCCCTCCGTGAGCCGCAAGCCGAGCATCAACCGTTCGGTAAACAAATCGTCGCCGGTGAGCGGCTCGACCTTCTCCGCGCGGCGCCCTTCCGCGAGCGCGGCCATGTAGCCCTCGGCCGCGCGGGTGTTCGAGTAGCGCTCGCCGCCGTTTCGCGGGCCACCGTCGGCTTGCCGATAGCCCGTCGCGCCGCAACCGAGCGCCAGGTACTCGCCGCCCTTCCAGTAGAGCGCGTTGTGCCGGCTGCTCTTGCCATCGCGCGCGTAGTTCGAGATCTCGTAGCGCGCGTAGCCGGCGTCCCGGAGCACGTCGCGAACCTGCTCGCCCATGCGCGCCGTCGAATCGTCGTCGGGCAACGTGAGCGTGCCCTCGCGGAGCTGCTTCGCCATCGGCACTTCGACGGCCTGCGCCTCCAGCGTCAGCGCATACGCCGACAAGTGATCCGGCCCGAGCGAGACCGCGTGCCGCGCGTCTTCGGCCGCCGTCTCGCCGCCGTGGCCCGCCGAGCCGTAGAGCAGATCGAGCGAGAGATTCGTGAAGCCCGCATCGCGCGCGGCCTGGAACGCGCGCTCCGCTTCGCGCGCGGAGTGCGTGCGCCCGAGCGCGGTGAGCGCCTTGGAATCGAAGCTCTGCATGCCAATGGAGAGCCGGTTCACACCCAGCGCGCGAAAGGCCGTGAACCGCTCGGCGTCCGACGCGCCGGGATTGGCCTCGAGCGTGATCTCCGCGTCCGGCGCGACCGCGAAGCGCGCGCGAATGGCCGCCAGCACGTCGGCCAGACATGCGGGCTCCCAGAGCGAGGGCGTCCCGCCGCCGATGTAGATCGTCTCCACCGTGCGCCCCGCGAACCGCTCGGCACGCTGCTCGAGCTCGCGGAGCATGGCGTCGGCGTAGCGCCGGTGCGGCACCACCTGCTCCACTTGGCTGGCGAAGTCGCAGTACGGGCACTTCGACAGGCAGTACGGAAAGTGAAGGTAGACGCCGAAGCGGGCAAACGGGATCATCGCTGTCGCTGTACTAACCCGCGCCGCGCGCGCGGTCACGGGAGGCGGCAGATGGCCAAGCGGCTGGCGCTCTGGGCGCTCTTCGGATTGGTGGGCGGCTACGCGCTCTCCACCTGGCTGGGCATGCGCTACACCCACTGGTTCTTCGACCCGGGCGAGCACTCGCCCATCTCCTGCGCCCCGGTGGTCCAGGAGGCCTTCTCCAAGCTCCTCACCATCGAGCTCTGGGGTTCAGGGGTTTCCCTGATCCTGTTCATCATCCTGGGGGCGATGTGGGAGCGCTCGCGCGCCCTCAAGGCCAAAGTGCAAGCGGCCACCGCCACGCCCCCAACTGCGCGTTGACCCCCTTCGCGGCCGGGGGCTAACGTCGGTGGGTTGGCTCCCCGCTTTTCCGCGCGCTCCCGAGAGACTCCAGCGTGACCAAGAAGCAGCCCATTCCCTTCGGCAAGTACCTGTTGCTCGACCGCGTGAACATCGGCGGTATGGCCGAGGTGTGGAAGGCCAAGACCTTCGGCGCGGAGGGCTTCGAGAAGCTCGTCGCCATCAAGCGCATCTTGCCGAACATCGCTGAGGACGAAGAGTTCATCAGCATGTTCATCGACGAGGCGAAGATCAGCGTTCAGCTGACGCACTCGAACGTCGCCCAGGTCTTCGACCTCGGCAAGATCGGCGATTCGTACTTCATCGCCATGGAGTACATCTCGGGCAAAGACCTGCGCGCCATGTTCGACAAGTCGCGCAAGCGCGGCGAGCCGGCCCCCATCCCGCTGACCTGCTACTGCCTCTCCAAGGCCGCCGA
Source organism: Deltaproteobacteria bacterium (assembly GCA_018266075.1). Lineage (GTDB taxonomy): Bacteria > Myxococcota > Myxococcia > Myxococcales > SZAS-1 > SZAS-1. The sequence goes on from JAFEBB010000024.1 coordinate 99,032, forward strand.
AGGCCTCGACTACGCGCACCGCAAGCGCGACGCGGGCGGCACCGACCTGAACATCGTCCACCGCGACGTCTCGCCGCAGAACATCCTCTGCAGCTACGACGGCGAGGTGAAGGTCATCGACTTCGGCATCGCCAAGGCGGCCAACAAGGCCACCAAGACCCAGGCCGGCATCCTCAAGGGCAAGTTCGGCTACATGAGCCCGGAGCAGGTGCGCG